>JAIKXV010000113.1 GCA_024683935.1 Lachnospiraceae bacterium
AGGAGAGCCTCTATCTCAGCGATCCTCTCCTCCATAATGCGCTGTGCGTCCTTTGCAGCATCATACTCTGCGTTCTCGGAAAGGTCTCCCTGAGCTCTGGCTTCCTTCAACTCCTGAGCGATCTCCGCACGCTTATTGTTCTTCAGATCAGAAAGCTCGTCCTCAAGTTTCTTCAGACCATCCGCTGTGAGAATTACCTTTTTTCCGTTATCCAGTTCTTCTGACATATTATTCTCCTCTCTTATTATTAAGATCCTTCGCTGACGCTCAGGATGACAATTTCCATTATTTACAATTCAACTCACGTATTATAGCCGTCCCGCCCTATCATGTCAATAAGCTCTGTAAGGCTTTCTGCTGTTTCTGCGGTACAGCACTCCGCTCTTAATCTGGCGGATTTCGGCAGACCCGAAGTGTACCAGGCTATATGTTTTCTCATTTCCCGGACTGCGGTGTATTCTCCCTTAAATACCACTTCCAGCGAAAGGTGCCTTTTTATCACATCTTTCCGCTCTTCGAGGGCGGGAACATACCTTTTCCCGGTATTCAATTCCTTAAAGATCCAGGGATTGCCCCGGGCGGCCCGTCCGATGGAAACCGCATCACAGCCGGTTTCGGACATCATCCTTTCAGCATCCTCAAAGCTCCTTATATCTCCGTTTCCTATAACAGGTACGGAAACCGCTTCCTTTACAAGCCTTATTATCTCCCAGTCGGCTTTCCCTTCATAATACTGCTCCCTGGTCCTGCCATGGATCTGTATGGCCTTTGCCCCGGCCTCCTCTGCGATACGGGCTATCTCCACCGCATTCACATGGGCGTCGTCGAAGCCCTTCCTTATCTTTACCGTGACCGGTTTTTTCGAAGCAGCTGACACCGCTTTCACTATCTCCCCCACCAGCTCCGGATCCTTCATAAGTGCCGAACCCTCTCCGTTACACACTATTTTCGGCATGGGGCAGCCCATATTTATATCCAGTATCTCGAAATCCCTGTCAGAAAGCGCCGCCGCCTGTTCAGCCATGATATCCGGTTCCGATCCGAAGATCTGCAGCGCTGCAGGGTGCTCATCCTTATGAATGCGCATGAGCTCCGCCGTGGCCTTATTCTTATAATGAAGGGCTTTCGCGCTGATCATTTCCGTACATACCATCCCGGCGCCCATTTCACTGCATATCAAACGAAATGGCAGGTCGGAAACCCCTGCCATAGGTGCCAGTATATATTTACTTTTCAGTTCCACGCTGCCGATCTTCAATCAAATGTTTCCCCGAGAAATACCACCTTGTAGAAAAGCGTCAGCTTCTCGAATAGTTCCCGCTTCTCGCTCCGCAGTCTCTTTACGAGCAGCCCTGCACCTATCTCATCGAAACTCAGGTCGCCTTCCTCGGCATCGGTTCTGAGCATGAGTTCCCCGTCCTCGTCAAAGAGAACCTCAAAGATGCCCCCGTTCTCTTCGGTAAAAAGCACGCTCATGGATTTCAGTTCATCCTTAACGGCCTCCGGAAGCTGCCCGAATTCGGGGTTCAGGTAGAATTTCTTTTCATATGAATTTGCAACGCAGAGAACTATCTGATCTTCCACGGTCTTATCCTTCGTAACCCAAAGTAGCTGCCATTACAGCCTTTATCGTGTGCATGCGGTTTTCGGCCTCGTCGAAAAGTACATTGCTGTATTTCTGGAAAACCTCATCCGTAACTTCCATATCGGTAAATCCGAATTTCTCTCCCATTTCCTTTCCTACGGTAGTATGCAGGTCATGGAAAGCGGGCAGACAGTGCATGAATACGGCTTTTTTATCCGCCTTGTTCATAAGGGACATGGTTACCTTATAGGGAGACAGATCCTTTATCCTCTCTTCCCATATTTCATCAGGCTCTCCCATGGAAACCCACACGTCGGTATATATCACATGGGCATTTTCCACGGCCTTATCCGTATCTGCAGTGAAGGTGATGCTGCCGCCGCTCTCTGTAGCCCATTTTTTACACTGTTCGGTAAGCTCCTTATTCGGATAATACTTTTCAGGAGCACAGGCCACGAAATCAAGTCCCAGCTTGGCACAGCCTATCATAAGGGAATTTCCCATGTTGAAACGGGCATCTCCCATATACACCAGCTTCTTCCCTTTTTCATCTCCGAACTGCTCCCGGATGGTGAGCATATCCGCCAGGATCTGGGTGGGATGGTATTCATTGGTAAGGCCGTTCCATGTGGGAACCTTGGAATACTCTGCCAGAGCTTCTACTCTTTCCTGTCCGTAGCCCCTGTACTCTATACCATCGTACATGCGGCCAAGAACCTGCGCCGTGTCCTCTACGCTCTCCTTCTTTCCAAGCTGTGAACCCGAGTTGTCGAGATAGGTGCAACGCATTCCGAGATCATAGGCTGCCACTTCAAAGGAACATCTGGTTCTTGTACTGGTCTTTTCAAAAATGAGGGCTATATTTTTCCCTTTAAGTCCATCGTGAACCTTTCCTTCTTTTTTCATTTTTTTGAACTTTGCGGAGAGATCCAGGAGATAACGGATCTCGTCGGGTGTGAAGTCTTTAAGGGTCAGAAAGTTTCTGTTTTTTAAATTCATACTATACCTCTTTTGTTGTGTAGCTGTACATCAGTATTGCTGCAGCGACGGCTGCGTTCAGTGACTCCGTTTTCCCCTTCATGGGAATCTTTATCCTGATATCTGAAAGGGAAAGCATTTCACTGCTGAGCCCGTTGCCCTCATTTCCTATAAGGAAGGCTGTCCTGTCCTCATATTCCGTTTCATGGTAATACTTTTCTCCCCGGAGATCCGCAGCATATATCTTTATTCCCTTTTCCTTCATGTCCTTAACGGTTCCCTGCAGGTCATCCGTATAAATACAGGGCATCCTGTATATGGAACCCATCGTGGCTCTCACCACTTTCGGGGAAAAAATATCTGCGGTATCACGGTCCATTATAATAGCTGCGGCACCTGCCGCCTCTCCGGTCCTTACCATGGTGCCGAGATTTCCGGGATCCTGTATACCCTCAAGCACAAGGAAAAGTTTTTTATCTCCCTTCAGGATCTCCTCCGCATCATAGCGGGGCTGCTTTACTACTGCCATTATCCCCTGGGGTGTTCTGGTGTCAGACAGCTTCTTAAAGATACCTTCGCTCACCACCTCTCCCTGGATCGCTGGATTGGCGTTATGAAAGCTCTCGCTCAGAAAGGTCTCGATAAGGAGCTCTTCCGGGGTTTCATCAAACATGCGGATGCCCTCGATAACGAAAGCACCCGCCTTTTTCCGCTCCTTCGCTCTTTCCAAGAGCTCCCGGACATTTTTAAGTTTCGGATTGGAATAAGATGTTATCACCTTTAGCGCGCCAGAGCCTCTGCTATCTCCACGTAGTATTCCGGAATCTGTTTCTTCATTGCAAGGGCTTCATCTATATCCATATCGGTAAATTCTCCGCCCGTATGACCGATAACCCTGTTGATAATGCCTTCTTTCAGGAGGTCTGCGGCTATGGCTCCCATTATGGATGCGTAGAATCTGTCCTTACAGGTGGGTGAACCGCCACGCTGCATGTATCCCAGGATAGTAGCCCTGGTCTCCATTCCTGTGGCCGCTTCGATACGTCTCGCCATGGATACGGAGTGTCCCACACCCTCTGCATTAACGATAAGGAAGTGGGTCTTCCCGAGCTTTCTGGTTTCTACTATATGATTAATTATCTTCTGTTCGTCAAAGTCGTATTTCTCGGGAAGGAGTATTTCCTCGGCACCGCTGGCAACTCCGCACCAGAGGGCAATGTATCCGGCCCTTCTGCCCATAACCTCGATGATCGAGCATCTCTCATGGGATGAGGAAGTGTCCCTGACCTTGTCGATAGCTTCCATCGCTGTATTGATGGCGGTATCAAAGCCGATGGTATAATCTGTGCTGGCTATATCCAGATCGATCGTTCCGGGTATGCCGATGACGCCTATTCCCTGATGGGATAATCCGAGAGCACCCTTATAGGATCCGTCTCCGCCGATGACCACTACCGCATCAATGCCGAATTCCTTTAAGATCTTCGCTCCCCTGGCCTGTCCTTCGGGAGTCGCAAATTCTTCGGATCTGGCGGTCTTTAATATGGTCCCGCCTCTCTGAATGGAATCAGAAACATCCTTTGCGGAAAGTTCCCTTATTTCTTTATTTAAAAGTCCCTGATAACCCTTATCTATACCCATTACCTTCAGGCCGTTCTTTATAGCCTTTCTGGCAACCGCGCGGATCGCCGCGTTCATTCCAGGTGCATCGCCGCCGCTGGTTAAAACTGCTATGGTCTTTATGGGTTTCTTTGCTTTTGACATTGCGTTTTTCTCCTATATTCTTAATTAAAGATCCTTCGCTTTGCTTTATTCTTTATCTTCGACGATAGATTATAGTAAATAAACCATATTTTTTCAAGTTTTCAGCTTTTCAGGCGTATATTATCCTCTCCGAAGGCGGCTTTCAGGGTATTTATAAGCTCAGTATCACCGCTCACGTTCTGCGACGGAGGAAGGATTTTCTGCTGTTTTTCCTTATTGAGATAGATGATTACCCGGTCCCGTCCCTCCGACCTCGAAAGGATGGTATCAAGCTCCCGGGATCTCGCCTTGTATTCTTCCTTATCGGCAAAGCGTATATAGAGATCCCGGCCCACCTCATCAAAGGGTATGACCTCATCTATCATCAGCTGCCCGTCCTTTTCATCATCGGCTTTGACCCTGCCCTTTAAGAGCACCTTTGCATCTTCGGTCAGAAGCTCCGCATAACGGGAATAGATCCGGGCCCATGCAATGCACTCCACTGTTCCCAGCATATCCTCCAGCATAAGGATAGCCATCGTGTCACCGGTTTTGGTCTGTCTCCGCCTTACCGAGGAGATCATGCCTCCGATCACCACCTTTTTCCCTTCCCGGACACCTATCTCGTTAGTCTCCGGATTCAGGGCAAAGTCCGTACTCACGGTATCAGTATGTTTTTTAAGGAGATCCGTATATTCCTGCAGCGGATGCCCTGTAAGGTAGATGCCAAGGACTTCCTTTTCATAAGCGAGCTTTACCTCCTCCGGGAATTCCTCCGCCTCGGGAAGAATATCGGCTCTGGTATCCTTTTCGTTGCCCTCATCCAGAAAATCAAACAGGGACATCTGTCCCGCTATGCTGTCCTTCTTCGAACGAACGGCGTTTTCCAGCATTCCTTCATAGACTTCCATGTACTGACGCCGGTTTCCCGTAAATGAATCAAAAACCCCGGCCTTTATAAAAGCTTCAATGGTACGTTTATTTACTTCGGTTCCCGCCATCCGGTTGATGAAATCGGTAAAGGATGCGAATTCGCCGTTCTCCGAACGTTCCCTTTCCACGGCGCGGATCACCGACACTCCTACCGCCTTTATGGCAGAGAGCCCGTACCTTATCTCCTTTTCTCCCGCAGGCGAAAATCCCGAAACAGCCTTATTGATATCCGGAGGCAGAAGCTTTATGCCCATGGATCTCGCCGATATCATATAGCCGGCAAGCTTAACCGTATTATCCTGGACTGATGTCATGAGGCTCGACATGAATTCCACCGGATAGTAACACTTCAGATACGCTGTCTGCATCGTGATATAGGCGTAACAGGCGGCATGGGATTTATTAAAAGCATACTTCGCAAAGTCATTCATGCTGGCGTAGATCTCCAGTGCAGCTTCTTCGCTTATGCCCTTTGCAATACAGCCGGGTATCTTCTGCATGGTTCCACGGACCTTCATTTCTCCGCCATAAACGAAGATATCACGGCTCTCGTCAATTACCTTCTGCTTCTTCTTGCTCATGGCGCGGCGGATGATATCGGCGCCGCCTAAAGAATAGCCGGCAAGATCCCGGAATATCTGCATTACCTGTTCCTGATAGACTATGCAGCCGTATGTGGGTTTCAGTATAGGTTCCAGTTCCGGACAGACGTAATGCACATTGTCTTTATTCTTCTTTCCGGCGATATACTGGGGGATAAAGTCCATCGGTCCCGGTCTGTAGAGGGCGATACCCGCTATGATATCCTCCAGCTTTTCGGGAGAAAGCTCCTTCATGAAGCGCTGCATACCTCCGGACTCCAGCTGGAATATGCCGTCTGTCTCTCCCGTCGAAATAAATTTCAGTGTTTTTTCGTCATCATAATCAATCTTATCTATATCGAGATTTCCGCCGTGACGCTCGTTTATGAATCCAACCGCATTCTGTATCACGGTAAGGGTCCTGAGTCCCAGGAAATCCATCTTTAAGAGCCCCAGTTCTTCCAGGGTGGTCATCGTGAACTGAGTCGTTACTTCTCCGTTGGAACCGCGGGAAAGCGGTACATAATTATCCGCATCCTCCGGTGTAATAAGGATACCCGCTGCATGCATGGAGGTATGCCGGGGCAGTCCCTCCAGCTTCATGCTCATATCAATGACCAGCTTCACCTCGGGATCTGCATCATAGAGCTTCTTCAGATCATTATTCTCCGCCATGGCCTTTTTCAGGGTGATATTCAGTTCGTTCGGGATCATCTTTGACAGATTGTCACCGAAAGCATAGGGAAGATCCATGACCCGGGCCACATCCCTGATAACTCCCTTGGCCGCCAGGGTACCGAAGGTCACTATCTGCACGCACTTTGACCTGCCGTATTTCTCTACCACATAGTCAATGACCTCCTGCCTCTTTTCAAAGGCAAAATCCACATCTATATCGGGCATGGACACCCTTTCGGGATTCAGGAATCTTTCAAATAGGAGGTCGTACCGCACCGGATCAATATCCGTGATCTTCAGCGCGTATGAAACAAGGCTTCCCGCTGCGGATCCCCTTCCGGGTCCTACCGGGATGTCATGTTCTCTTGCGAAATTGATATAGTCCCAGACTATCAGGAAATAGTCCACGTATCCCATAGTCTCTATGACTGAGAGCTCATACTCCATCCTGTCATGCAGGGTTCCGTCATCATCGGGATAGCGCTGCTTAAAGCCCTCATCACAGAGGTATCTTAAATACTCGCGGGAGTCCTTAAAATTCCCGGGCACGGTAAAATGCGGAAGCTTCGTATTATGAAACTCTATATCCACATTGCATCTGTCCGCGATCATCTGGGTATTTTCAATGGCTTCCGGTATATAGGAAAAGAGACTTCTCATCTCCTCTTCGGATTTCACGTAGTACTGGCCGCCCTCGTATCTCATACGGTCGGTGTCGCTCAGCTTCTTACCGGTCTGCAGACACAGAAGTATGTCATGGGGTTCTGCATCCGTATCATAGGTGTAATGGCAGTCATTGGTGCAGACAAGAGGGATATCCAGCTTACGCGACATGGATACCAATGTCTGATCTACCAACTGCTGTTCCTTTATACCGTGATCCTGGAGTTCGAGGAAGAAATTGCCTTTGCCGAAGATCTTCAGATAGCGTTCCGCCGCGGCTTCCGCTTCTCCGACGAGACCCCTTACTATATCTTTCGGGATCTCTCCTGCAAGGCAGGCTGACAGGGCTATTATGCCCTCATGATATTTTTCCAGAGTTTCCATATCTACTCTGGGCTTATAATAATAGCCCTCCGTAAATCCTATGGAAACAATCTTCATTAGATTATGATAGCCGGTATTGTTTTCAGCCAGGAGCACCAGATGGTGGTACCTGTCCTCATTCATACCGGCTTCTTTATCAAATCTGGAGCCGGGGGAGACATAGATCTCACACCCCAGCACCGGATTTATTTCTGCATCTCTGCAGGCATTGTAAAAATCGATCACGCCATACATGACTCCGTGGTCAGTAATGGCTGCCGCGTTCATTCCGAGTTCTTTTACCCTCGCCACATATTCTTTTATCTTGTTGGAACCATCCAGCAGGGAGTATTCCGTGTGTGTATGTAAATGAACGAAGCTCATATTATTTAAGATCCTTCGCTGGCGCTCAGGATGACGTTATTGCGCAGGATGACATTTTTGCTCAGAAAGTAGTCACTTTATATTAAAGGTACTTTTTCAGTGCGTCAACCTTGTCAAGCTTCTCCCAGGGGAGATCCACATCGGTTCTTCCGAAGTGTCCGTATGCTGCGGTCTGCTTGTAAATAGGACGACGGAGATCCAGCATCTTTATTATTCCTGCAGGACGGAGATCGAAGTTCTCACGGATGATCTTTGTGAGCTCTTCATCGCTTACTTTGCCTGTTCCGAAGCTGTCAGCCTGTATGGAAGTAGGCTCTGCAACGCCGATAGCATAGGAAAGCTGTATCTCAACCTGGTCTGCAAGACCCGCTGCCACTATGTTCTTTGCCACATATCTTGCGGCATAAGCTGCGGAACGGTCAACCTTTGTGCAGTCCTTTCCGGAGAAGGCTCCGCCGCCGTGACGTGCATACCCGCCGTAGGTGTCAACTATTATCTTTCTTCCTGTAAGACCGGCATCTCCGTGAGGTCCGCCGATAACGAAACGTCCGGTGGGGTTGATGTAGATCTTGGTCTTGTCGTCTATCATGCCCTTGGGAACAATGGGATCAAATACATACTTCTTTATATCCTTGTGGATCTGTTCCTGGGTCACGTCATCATCATGCTGGGTGGAGATAACCACTGCCTCGAGACGTGAGGGCTTTCCGTTCTCGTCATATTCTACGGAAACCTGGGACTTTCCGTCGGGACGGAGATACTTCAGGGTTCCGTCCTTCCTTACCTTTGTAAGCTGAAGTGTAAGCTTGTGTGCAAGGTCGATGGGATAGGGCATATACTCCGGTGTCTCATTGGAAGCATATCCGAACATCATTCCCTGGTCGCCTGCTCCGATAGCGCCGATCTCTGCGTCTGACATATTCTTTTCCAGAGCCTTCATATCAGCCTTGGTCTCCAGAGCATTGTCAACGCCCATGGCGATATCTGCAGACTGCTCGTCGATAGCGGTAAATACTGCGCAGGTGTCGGCATCAAAGCCATACTCTGACTTGGTGTATCCGATCTCACGTACGGTATCCCTTACTGTCTTCTGGATGTCTACATATGCCTTTGTGGTGATCTCTCCGGTTACAACCACGAAACCGGTGCAGGCCATGGTCTCACAAGCCACACGGCTCATGGGATCCTGTTTCATGCATTCATCGAGAATAGCGTCGCTGATCGCGTCGCAGACCTTATCGGGATGTCCCTCTGTAACTGACTCGGATGTAAATAGTCTTTTTTCCATATTGTTGCTCCTTTCTTTGTTTGCAAATGTTGAAATGAAAAGAGTCCACCTTTTCAGAGTGGACTCGATCTTTTCATCAAATCCTCTCATTGTTCGATATTACTCGCTCAAGGGTGGCACCTTCCCGTTTACTTCAGGGAGGTTGTCGTGACTTCACAGATCCTTTGCATCTCCATCACTCTTAATAAGAGAATATTTTTCGAATATTCATTTGTGAACTGTTTTCGACTCCTAATTTACATCCTTAAGGAGATCTTGTCAATAATTCTCTTCGTGCACCTCAAAGAAGGACTGAGGATGAGCACATACAGGGCAGGCTGCGGGAGCCTTTGTGCCAACTACGATATGTCCGCAGTTGCGGCACTCCCAAACCTTTACTTCGCTCTTCTCGAATACCTGTTTTGTCTCGACATTCTGAAGGAGCTTTCTGTATCTCTCCTCGTGCATCTTCTCAACGGCGGCAACCCCTCTGAATTTTGCAGCAAGTGCGGTGAACCCCTCTTCCTCCGCTTCCTTTGCCATACGCTCATACATATCGGTCCACTCGAAGTTCTCACCGTCAGCGGCAGCCTTCAGGTTTTCCGGTGTATCTCCCAGCATACCCAGCTCCTTGAACCAGAGCTTGGCATGTTCTTTTTCATTTTCCGCGGTCTTTAAGAACATAGCCGCGATCTGCTCGTATCCGGCTTTTTTTGCAACGGATGCGAAGTATGTGTACTTGTTCCTTGCCTGAGATTCTCCTGCGAAAGCTTCAAGGAGATTCTTCTCTGTCTTTGTTCCTGCATAAGGGTTTGCCATTTTGTGTCCTCCTTTGTAATAAGTATTTTTTTGCCGGGAAAAATATCCCGGCGAAGTACTGACAGTATAACACTTTTATCGTGATTTGTCTTTATTAATTACTTCTTCAAAAACCGGCGGATCATAATCATAACCAATGCCTATGCTGCCCTCCTTTACCACCACCGTGGCAGCATGATCCGCAGCCGCTTTCAGGCTCATCTTTATAAGCGAAGCCCCATCCTCGCCCTCTTTTTTCCCGTTGATATAGGCCGTGAGGAAGGCACCGATAAAGGAATCTCCGGCACCGAGAGCGTCGGTTGCCGCGACCTTTTTTACCTCATGGACATAGTAGTTTTCTCCGTCAAAAGCTATGATGGGGTCACAGCCCCTGGTTCCTATGGCTGTCCGGCAGCCCTTTTCCACGCATCTTTTCAGAACCCTTTTGATCTCGTTTTCTTCTAAATGGCTGCAGGAAAAGAATCCGTACTTTATATGCGGAGAGATCTCATCAATATCATCATCCGTAAAGGCGGAATGGAAATCATAGCAGATATCTATGCCATCCTTTTCATGAAGCCGCTTTATGGTTTCCGGAGACACATCCGCCACCCGGCCCATTGTGACAACATCAAAGCTCTTCACGTATTCCATTTCTTCCGGCGTAAAGCGCACCGGATACAGATCTGTCACTCCCTCTTTATTCCAGTCGAGGAAGATCCTGTCACCGTCCTCCTTTAATACCACCAGGCTGTAACCGCTGGAGCCCTTTTCATGGCGGCATCTGGAGATATCCACCTTTAATTCCTTCAGGGTTTCTTCCAGCAGCTCTCCCGCCAGATCATTTCCGAAAACTCCGAGGAACCCCGCCTCTGCATTTAAGAGCGCGGCGTTGCAGACCACATTGAATTCGTTCCCTCCGGGATACATCCTTTTCTTTTCCGGATAAATATCCATCGTGGCAACTCCGGTTCCCAGTATACGCACCTTTTTCCGGGGTTTCTCTCCCTTTTCCTTCCAGAAGTCCACCGGCTCATAGTCCTGAAGCGATGCAAGATAGCCCTTTTCACTTAGTTTTTCCTGAATGATATCTAAAAGCGCTTCGGAATTTGCACTGACAGTATGATAATGATAGCCGTCGGTGATATTTTTTAAGAGGCTGGATCTCCCGCTTTCTATATCAGACATAAAGCGGTCTATGTCCGTGCGGTTTGCGATATCAAGCCCGGCTTTTACGGTACCGTATACCTTGTGATAAACAAAGACATCCTGCACGGTTCCTCCGAGATCGGTAATAAGCTTCAGCTCGTCCCTGACCTCTTCGTCGCTGTGCTGCACTTTGAATACCCGGGTGGCGCTTTTTCTCTGCTTCAGGACATATCCGTTGGTAGTGGACTCTATCTCATGGCGTTCCGCCCTGAGCAATGCTATGTCCTGGACTATGACCTGACGGCTCACCTTGAAATGCTTTGCCAGGCTGTTGCCGGAAAGCGGTTCCCTGGCGGTTTCCAGGAGTTCTATTATTTTTTTCAGTCTGCTGTTTTTTTCCATATTATGATGACAAAAGGCTGCTCAGGATGACAGTTTTTCACGAAGCGAAATAAGGTAGGGTTTCTGAAGCCTCGCTTCTTTTAAGACCTCATCCTCCGAAAATACCTTTTCCGCACTGCCCTCGGACAGGATCCTGCCGTGGGCCATCACGATAACCCTTTCAAAATATTCTTCCACAAAATCCATATCGTGGAGTATGGCTATCACCAGCTTTCCTCTTGATGAAAGCTCCTTAATCATTTCACCTATGAGGCGTCTTCCCTCATAATCCTGTGCGATGGTGGGCTCATCCAGTATGATCACATCCGTATCCATGGCGACCACTGAAGCAATGGCTGTCATCTTTCTCTCATGGAGCTCCAGATCGTATGGATTTACATCCTCTCTGCCCTTTAATCCCATGAGCTCCAGGGCTTTCAGGGATTCTTCCTTCGCCTTGTCCTCGCTCATGCCGATATTAAGCGGTCCGAACATCGTCTCATCCAGGACCCTGTATTTGAATATCTGGTCATCCGGATTCTGGAAAACATATCCCACCTTGTCTGCCAGCATGGCAACGGTCTTGCCCGAGATATCCTCATTCCTGAAGAGGATCCTGCCCCCTATAGGCTTTAATAGTCCTTTAAGCAGTCTGACCAGGGTAGTCTTCCCTGCACCGTTCTGACCGATAATGGCTGTGGGGCGGTTATCCAGCCCGAGTACAAGCTTCTTAAATATATCCGTGCCTTCGGTGTAATAAAAGTCCACATCCTCCATGCGGAAGATATCCTCGCTTTTTTCGCTAATATTAGCGGGCTTCGTCTGCATTTCCGGCTGTACTCCCTTTTCCCGGAAAAGCTTCTCCGTATCCTCCAGCGTCACGGGACAGGTGCCGTCAGGCAGCGACAGTCCGTATTCCCGGCTGATCCTCACATATGCCGGAGGCTGTACTCCGTAGGTTTCCAGATCGTCCCTTGAAAAGATCTTTTCCGGAGTGTCGATATCCACGACCCGGCCCTCGTGCATCAGGATTATCCGGTCGCAGTACCTGGCCAGCTTTTCCAGCTTCTGCTCTATCATTATGATGGTGATGCCTGTATCCGTAAGGTCATCCACCACCCGGAAAACCTCCTCCGTCCCCTGGGGATCCAGCTGGGATGTGGGTTCGTCCAGTATAATGATGTCGGGCTCCATGCAGAGGATGCTCGCTATGGCTACTCTCTGCATCTGTCCGCCGGAGAGTTCAAAGGGATTCCTGTCCCTGTATTCCCATATCTCAAGCCTTTTCAGAACCTCCCGGACCTTTTCCTTTATCACCGCCGGATCGGTTCCTAAGTTCTGCAGCCCGTAGGCCACCTCGTTAAAAACAGTTTCCGCAGCCCCGGACAGCTGATTAAAGGGATTCTGGAAGATAAGTCCCACGTTTTCGCACATCTCTTCCACGGGAGTTTCCTCCACCGTAACGCCCTTTACTTCCACCCTGCCGCCGTAGGCTCCGTTATAGAATCTTGGCACCAGTCCGTTTACCGCCTGTCCGAGGGTGCTTTTCCCGGCGCCGTTCCGGCCTGCGATACCTATGAATTCTCCCTTTTCTATCTCAATGGAAACATCATTCAAAGCGAGCTTCTCTGTTTTCGGGTACCTGTATTTCAGGTGGTCGATCTTTATGATTGCCATGTCAGTACCCTCCAAATGATAACGAGAATTATCATGATCACCAGCACAAGGCTCACGACGGTATCCGCCGGATTCTTCTGCCTTTCACTGATATAGCTTCTCTTATTCTTTCTGCCGAATCCCCTGACCTCCAGTGCTATCGCTCTCTCCCTGGTATTTATGAGGGCGCTCATCACCACCGGGGAAATAAGGGGAAGAAATGCCTTTATCCTGGTAAGCACGGACCCTTCCGTTTCCATTCCCCGGCTTCTCTGGGCGTCCACTATGGTGTCCTTTGTTTTCATCATCTGGGGAACTATCTGGAATACGGAATTAATCACATATCCGAACTTGGGCGAGAAACCTTTTTTCTCCATTTCCTCCACCAGATCCTGGGGAGAGGTGGTGAGGACAAAGACCGCAAAGGAAAGCAGCATATTTATGATATTCAGCGCTATCCTCAGGGCGTACAGCATTCCCTCTCTGTAAAAGGTCAGAACCCAGATCGAAAATATGGGATTTTCATTCTTGTGATAAAAAAGACCCTGGATAAGAAAGATCACTATTATCAGGGTAAATGAAAAGGCAACAAGAGGCAGGGCATGCTTAAATACCCTGCCTGTGATAAGCAGTATGAGGCTCATGGCTATAACAAGGGGGAAAAGGAAAAGCTTTCCCCCTATAAGCGGGATAAGTATGGCGGCAAGAACATATAAAAGCTTCGTAAAGGGATGAAGTCTGTTCAGCCACGTTCCCTTATCCTTATAGAGACTTAGTCCGCTCATTTAATCCAGTCTTTCTATCTTCGCATTTACATCATAGAGAGATGTGAGTTTCTCAGGCAGTCCTTTAAGGATAAGGAATGCGATGATTACCGTAAGGATCTTGTCCGGCACGTCAACTACCAGCTCATCCAGGAAGGAGCCGATAACTACCGGCATTCCGTTCGCCTGGGTGATGGCGAAAAGTGCGTCGCCCCATACATTTCCTGTAGTTCCGCCCCAGAACATTACATTTAAGGGCGTGGAAATGATAACCGCTGCAAGACCTCCGGCAAGGGCGCATACAAAGGACTTCGGGAAGGTTTCCATGAAACCGAGCCTGGCAGTAACGCCTACCGCGATACCGATGCCGAGACTTGTAAGGGCATATACGAGGGAAATATTATCTCCCGTGGTAAGGCCGTAGATGATATTGTTGATCGCGCCGCAGATACCGCCGATGATGGGTCCGCCGAGACAGGCGCCGATGCAGGTACCGATACAGTCGAGCCAGAGGGGAAGCTTTAAGAACTGTGCAAAAAGCTTACCGAGATAATTGATACCGATACATGCGGGTATCAGAACTATAGTTGCTGCATTGAGTTTTGTTTTGAAGATGTTTCCCATGATCCTCTCTCCTTTTTTGTTATCTTTGATCATTTTCTGTTTCTGACAGATACTCTTCGCTGCTCATTATCCTTACCTGGACAGGCTCCAGACCGCCAAGCACGGTTTCTGCCGCCTTCTCCGTTTCGCTGTCTATACCTGCCACACAGTCCTTCATATAGAGAACAGGTATACCCTCGTCTATGAGCGATACTGCGGTAAAAAGAACACAGCACTCCGCGACCACTCCGGTAAGAAGGACTCTTTCCGCTCTGCGGGCTGCTTCCCTCACCTCCGGTATCGCAAAGGATGAATACAGGGACTTGGAGTACAGCGGATATTTCCGAATCTCATCCGAGAAAATATCCATCATGCCGTTTGCATGCGGATCGGCATTGATCTCACTGTTTACACGGTTATATTCCTTCCATGTACCCTGCGCCCCGTCATCAGACAGGAACCTTGTAAATATCACGTCCAGAGAACCGGCTCTTTCGCATATAAGCTTTTTTATACGCTCTGCTGCAGCCGCTGCTCCGGGACAGCACCAGGCTCCGTCCTCACCATATACGTTCTGCATATCTATTACCAGCAGAAGATCTTTTTTCATATAAGGTTTATACCGTTCCCTTCACATTTTACCTGCATCTCAGGGTGACAAGACAGCTGTAAAGATACTGCCTATTGTACATGGTGAAAATGTATTCGTCAATGGGTTTTTTAATGCTTTTTTACATGACGGCAGATGGTGTGATATTATAATAAAGATTCTTCGCTATATGTCATGATGACAGGAGCAGGAAGGATTCCATTAGCCGGAATGATTATTTAGGAGGGAATTATGAAATCATATCTTGAAATGACCAAAGAAGAACTCGCTGCCGAGATAGAAAATCTCCGCACGGAATACAGAAAGTACCAGGGAATGGAGCTGAAGCTGGATATGAGCCGCGGAAAACCCTGTCTCGATCAGCTGGATCTCTCCATGGGCATGATGGACGCCCTGAATTCCCATGCAGATCTTTCCTGTGCAGACGGCACCGACTGCCGGAATTACGGTACCCTGACGGGAATACGTGAAGCCCGGGTTCTTATCGGGGATATGATGGAGAATAATCCCGACAATATACTGATCTACGGCAATTCATCCCTGAACGTGATGTATGACCAGATTTCCCGTTCCTACACCCACGGAGTTATGGGCAATACCCCCTGGTGCAAGCTGGATAAGGTTAAGTGGCTCTGCCCTGTTCCGGGATATGACAGACATTTCAGCATCACCGAATATTTCGGTATAGAGATGCTGCCGGTTCCGATGACTCCCACCGGTCCTGATATGAATATAGTAGAAAAGATGGTAGCCGGGGATAAGGCCATAAAGGGTATCTGGTGTGTTCCCAAGTACTCCAACCCCCAGGGCTATTCCTACAATGATGAGACCGTGCGCCGTTTTGCAAGGCTGAAGCCCGCCGCAAGGGACTTCAGAATTTACTGGGACAATGCTTACGGCATCCACCATCTCTATGACGATCATCAGGATTACCTTATAGAGATACTGGCTGAATGTAAGAGAGCCGGAAATCCGGATCTGGTATATAAATTCTCATCCACTTCCAAGGTCACCTTCCCGGGCAGCGGTCTCGCTGCCATAGCGACCAGCGCCAATAACCTGGAGGACATCAAGGCCCAGCTTAAAAACCAGACCATAGGCCATGACAAGGTGAACCAGCTGAGACATGTCCGCTTCTTTAAGGACATACACGGCATGACCGAACATATGAGACGCCACGCGGATGTACTGAGACCCAAATTCGAATCGGTTGAGAATATCTTTGAAGAGAATCTGGGAGGACTTGGCATCGCAGAATGGACGAAGCCGAACGGCGGATATTTCATAAGCTTCGATGGAATAAAGGGAAGTGCAAAGCTTATTGTAGACAGAGCCATGAAGGCAGGCATAAAGCTTACCCCCGCAGGTTCCACCTGGCCGTACCACAACGACCCGGAGGACAAGAACATCCGCATAGCTCCCACTTATCCCACTCTGGAGGATCTCTCCACGGCGGCAAGGCTCTTCACGGTATGCGTAAGGCTTGTCAGTGCGGAACTGCTGTACGAGGCGGAATAAACGTTTCCGATCATCAGTATTGAAATTAAAAGAAGGATCTTCTCTTTATCGGGGAAGATCCTTCGGATTTTATGATGACAAAATAATTATCACATGTTTTTCAGTTCGTTCTTTCTGACATACATCAGGGCATCGGCTCTTTCAAATACCTCGTGGTAGTTCTTATCCGTTTCCCTGTCATATTCCGATATACCGGTGGCTATGACCACCTGACAGTTCCTCTTGTTGTACTCGACCCGTCTGTTCAGATCCTCCATGATCTCCTGCCGTCTATCGTAGTCCCGGCCGGTAAGAATGACTACAAATTCGTCTCCTCCGATCCTGAACACAGGGCTGTGCTTGAAGTACTCGCATATCATGCGGCAGGCGTCCTTTATAAGCAGGTCTCCGGCCTTGTGGCCCATGGAGTCATTGACCTGCTTCAATCCGTTTATATCACATACCAGTACAGCAAAATCTTCCGCTTCACCGTCTGCCATGGATGATTCAATAGAATCCTCCTTCTCAGCATAGGCGGTTTTACTCTTTACCCCGGTAAGAGGATCGGTGTAGGCGGCATTCTTTGCCTCCTCCAGTTCCTTTTCATGCTCTGCTTCACGCTTGACCATGATCGAATGGTTGCTTAGGATTATCCACACCGCAAAGGTGAAGAGGAGCAGGGTAAAGCCGGTACTGTAATTATTTACCCTGGTAAGGGCCTGCATTTCCCTCATAACAAGTTCCCTGCTGACCGCCGATGTTTCCCTGCTGTAGTGCGCGATGATATTATTCATGGAATTCTGGGTGAAAATGGCCGAAAGCTGCTTTACCCATTCCAGCAGGGTCATGAGTATCAGCATGAGGAGAACCACCCACACAACTCCGGTTCTTCCGAATCTCCTGTTCTTATGGTCATGACGGAGAATGTGATGGAAGAATACCATTCCTATAATCGCCCAGATCGCAAAGAGAAAATAGGACTCGGTAGCCATGGATCCCGACGAAAGGAAATTCGGCACGAGGAGCATGATTACGAAGGCCGCCATTACCAAAACTCCGATGATTCCGGTTATGATCTCGGTAAGCCTCTTCTCCTTCCAGGCATGTACAAGAGCGGCTCCTGAAACAAATCCGTATATCAATGAAGCCCCCAGGGCGGTGACATCCACAATCCACCCCACCGCAGTACGCCCGATAAAAGGAATGATGAGCGACGCTATCACGATCAGCCAGAAAGCGTTCGGGGGATTTTTCATTGCATTCAGCAGCGAATACCGCTCCGAAAAGACCTGATCCTTTGACAGTCCGTAAATAAGCCGGCTGAGGGCAACGCTGTTGCAGATAAGGCTCGTTATCACAACAGAAAAGAGAACCATTATCAGTATCACTTCACCGGTGATCCCTATATGTTGAAAAGTGGCGTAGAAAGCAGGAAGCCCTCTAAGTCCGCCCACCTTTCCCAGATCCCTGATATATTCAAACCAGTTCTCATATTCCGGCGGAAATGCCGATACAGAAATAAAGATCATAAAGAGATATAAAAGGGTAACGGCAGCGACTGAAAGACAGAGGATACGGAATATCTTCTTTACAGGGAAATTAATCTCTTCCGAAAAATGAGATATGTTTTCAAAGCCGATAAAGGCCCAGGGAGAGATAAAGGCTATGTGGGCGATCTGATACGCTATGGATGAATCCGGCGCAAAGACAGGCTGCATCACACTGAAATCCCCTTTAAGCTTCAGGAGCGCCGCCACAAAGCAGATACTTATGCCTACAGCAAATATAATGGACAGTATCACTACGACAACTATCTTCAGCTTTTTGGTAAAGGTGCAGAAAAGCGCGGTAATAACTACTGCAGCCAGTGACAGCAGTATCTCACCCAGATAAATATCATAGCCAAAAACGGAATAATGAAAGCCGAAACGGAAGAAATCCCCTATGAGGTATCCTGCAAAGATGGGCAGGGAAGTGACATTTGCCCAGAATACGGCGATATAGGTCAGTATCAGAAACCATGCAGTCAGGAATCCGTAGTCAAAACCAAAGGCCTTCTTCGTATAAGTGTAGGCACCTCCCGCATCCGGATAGGTCTCAATCATGTAGTGATAATTCCTGGCAATAATAAACATCACCAGGGCTCCTATAACCAGCCCCAGTGTGCTTCCAAGCGGTCCCGCACTCGACAGGTAAGCATTTCCCGTCACAACGAAGGAACCACAGCCTATGGCAGTGCCTATGGATATAGCCCAGATGCCAAGACCCGATATGTATCTGTCCAAACCCCTTTTTTCTGAATTTCCGGAAGGTGTATTATCCATACTCTCTCCGTCCATTCAGGGCAGACGGCATAACCGCCTGCCCTGATATCTTACTGTCCCTTGATAGCCAGACGAACCGTACCCTTCGGGTCAGTTACAAGAAGCTTTACGATCCAGATCACAAGTCCCAGTGCGATAACCGAAAGACCTAAGAAGGTATCATTCAGCATATCTGCAGCTGCGGGAGTAAAATATTCCATTCCGCTCTCAGAATACTCAAAAAGAGCGTCCACAAGCCACATCAGGGAAGCTCCCCAAAAGAGGAAGCAAAGGGTCTCAAACTGCATATCGTTATTCTTTCTGTTGTACCAGAGTACAGTAGAAACAACTGCTGCAAAAACAGTGATAAGGAGTGTCATTATGCTTCACTCCTTTCTGCCGCCTTGCGGCTGATGATCACATCAGCGGCTTTGCACATGATAAGCCATACCACGGTTACAAGAACTGCCATGCATACTCCGGCTGTTGCCATTTCATGGAACATCTCCGCCGCATCCGACGGGTCGCTCATGGCCGATAGGAAGGGGAACCAGGGTACCACCTCACCATGCCATATATGCTCGAACAGGAGCAGTATAACTCCTCCTACCAGCATATCCTTTAACCAGCTTAACTTCCTGCTGAAAGGTATGGTATTTTTGCCATTATCAGCAATATCAACACTACCGCTCACTGCGGCTTCCTTCTTCTCTACGGCTTTTTCTACTGCTGTAACTATCACAGCCTCAGCTGCGGGAACTAAAAAACAAGCCATTTTTCTCCTCCTGTAACGCTTTTTTACGCATTAAAATTTGAATGTGTATATTTCATTAGTTTACAACAATAGTGCTAAATGTCAATGGTTTCAGGGCACTCTTGCGTTGACAAAGAGGCGGAAAAACGTCATAATTTAATTGCGAGCAATTAAAAGGTCCTTCGCTTCGCTCAGGATGACACGGGGTGCTCACAATGACGCCGGGGGCTCACAATGACACTGGGTATCACTGATTACTGCGGGCGTTAAGAATGATATTGTTCACGTATAATTAAACGGGGGTTGGTATGAATATGGATAAGTATGACTGTCTGAAAATCGAAAATCAGCTTTGTTTTCCTTTGTACGCATGTGCAAAGGAGATGGTACGGAAATACACTCCATTGCTGAATGAACTGGATCTCACCTATACCCAGTACATCACAATGATGATACTGTGGGAAAAGAAGAAGACCAATGTTAAGGAGCTGGGAGAAAAACTGTTCCTCGATTCCGGAACCCTGACGCCGCTTCTGAAAAAGCTGGAATCCAAAAACTATATTGAGAGAAAACGTTCAAAAACCGATGAAAGGAACCTCATAGTCAGCATCACAAAGGAGGGCATGGCTCTGAGGGACAAGGCGCTGTCCGTTCCTTCCGAAATGGGAAAATGCGTCTGTCTGCCGGAAAATGAAGCAAAGGAGCTTTACGAACTGCTTTACAAGGTACTGGACCATCTTTCAAAAAGGGCATGAAACAAGCCGGCTGAGGTAATGACATGAAACGTATCGCTGTCTGCGATGACGAGCAGAGATGCATTGATGATGTCCTGGCTCTCATAAGCGAATACCGGCAGCTCCATCCGGATCTGGAAACCGAAGTCCATTCCTATTCCACTTCCGGATCACTGCTCTCTGCCAGAGAAAAAAAGAGCTTTGATGTCTACATACTGGATGTTTACATAGACGCCATGAGCGGGGTTGATATCGCCGGTGAGATAAGAAAAGATAATGACGAAGCCGCCATCATCTTCCTTACAACATCGGGAGTACATTACCGGGATGCTTTCCGGGTGAAGGCTGCCCACTATCTGGAAAAGCCGGTGGACAAGCAGGAATTCTTCGAAGCTCTGGACAGGGTTTTTGATGATGCGAGTGAAAAGTATTACGCCGCAAAGGATATAGACGGGCTTACAAAGGTGAGACTGTCGGACATCTATTATATCCTGAGCGAGGACCACTATAAATCCATAGTTACCCCGGACAAATCATTTTTAGTGCGGGGTACCATGCAGGAGATAATGGAGGGGATCGGCGACGAATCCTTCTATCTCCTTAATAACAAGGTGATACTGAATCTCAAACGTATGAAAAAGATCAACTCTTCTGAGATAGAAATGGAGGATGGGAAGATCTTTCCCGTGCCCAGAGGGTGCTACAGGAGTATCAGCGATCTGTTTTTAAAGTATTCTTTTGAGTAAGCTCTGAACCGGAAAGGAGAAGTCCCGGATGCCTTCATATACAGACGACGGGTTCCTCATAGTAAAAGAAATGCATAGCTGTGAACACTTCGAGCCTGTACCGGGACGGCTTTTTTGCATGAAAGAATGCTGGTACTGCAAATGGGCCGGGTTTCAGGATGACGAGACTATGAACGGAGATGAGAGCAGTGTTTGTAAATATCCGGGGAATGCGAGGGAATGAATAAGATCCTTCGCTTACGCTCAGGATGACAAGCAGGCTCAGGATGTCATTCGGGATCAGGATGACAGTTGGTATCAGGAGGTATAAATATGGGTTACAAGGAATCATACGACCAGTGGAAGGAATTTTTCATAGCGGACTTCAAGCCGAACCTGGCTGAGAATGTGGTGGAGGAACCGCTGGAAAACCCGATAACACATAAAACCGAATTCGTGAAATTCAATCTGATGCACGCCTTCGAAATAGGCTACATCTCGGAATATCTGGCGGACCGGGTACGGACGGCCGTGATGAAGGCTTCCCTTACCGGAGAATCCCCCGCCTCACTTCTCCATGATCTGGTCATTCAGGAGATAAACCTGGGAGACAGAACCGTCATGGGCATGGTATTCGGAAAGAGCATGCCTGCCAATGCGGCTCCGGAGAAAGCTCCCGATACCTGGTGGGCAGAAGAGGGAATGTCCTGAAAATCCCCGAAAAGTTCATTTATTTTTAATTGAAACGCCTGCTCTCTTGCGGTATAATAAGGTTGGTATTTTATCGAGAGAATTCAGGGAATGAACGAAGAAAACATTGTTAAACCGAATAATAACGGCCTGGCCACTGCCGCACTTATATTGGGAATAGTGGCGGCTCTCGGATTTGTCTTTGTTTTCCCGCCCTTTATTTTCGGCGCCACAGCCATTGTGCTGGGTCTTCTGTCAAAGACCGGCGACAGCATGAGCATGAGGGCAAAGATTGGAATATGCATGGGAACTCTCAGCATTCTTCTCCTGTGCCTTATCCTGATCTCGGCGGTTCATATAATAATGACGAACCCCGGCATGCTGGATGAATTCCGCAATAATTTTGATGAGATATACAACGGGTTATTAACGCAGGAAGGAGGCTATATATGATAGACGGAATAAATACCGGTTTCTACGGTAATCCTTTTTCTGATTATTCGCCTCTTGCCGGATCCTTTGGCGCTCCTGTAGACAGGGTCGGCGGTGCCGAAGAGGTAAAGAAGCCCATCCTGAATCCCGGTGAGTCCACCAAGGTCATTGGTGCCCACAAGTCCTCTCCCGCAGAGTGTCAGACCTGTAAGGAAAGAAAGTATCAGGACGGCTCGGATGAGATGGTTTCTTTCAAGTCAGCTGCCCATATTTCTCCCGAAGCTGCCCCCAGTGCGGTTCGTGCCCATGAGGGAGAGCATGTTTCAAATGCCTACAAGAAGGCTGCGGAGGATGGAGGAAAGGTGCTTCAGGCTTCTGTGCGCATCAAGATGGGTATCTGCCCCGAGTGCGGCAGGACCTTTGTTTCCGGTGGCGAGACCAATACAAAGATAGAATATCCTAATGAAGAAAATCCTTACATGAAAAATCAGAAAGCGAGGGATAACGGTCTGCTTTCAGGCATGAACCTTTCGTTATCCGCATAGCATGAGAAGCAGCAAAGAACTCAGAGCAGCTGCCAGAGAAAGCCTCTCCGGCAATTACGGCGTCGTTATCGGCGCCTATATCATATATACGATAATAATAAACACCATTTCGGCTCCTCTCAGTCTCATAACCGGTGCGGGAGAGATCATGGGAGCCTCTCTTGTCGGTGCCTTAGTCTCACTGCCCGTTTCAGTTTTGATCTCGATCATTTCAGTTGTATTGAATACCGGGGTAAATAAGATCTGTTATGACGTGGTAAATGGCGAAAGGGCGGATCTGACCAATATTTTCTATTGTCTGACCCACAATCCTCTGACGGTGATATGTACATATTTCTGGATACTGCTCTATATACTGCCCGGAGCAGTCGTACTCCTTGTTGGAACCGGAATATTTATGGGTCTTACCATGTTTTCCGAAAGTACTGCAGCTTTTGCTGCGGGAGTTGCGGCATTCTCAATTGCCGCACTGTTTTATGTCATATGGATCATTATCATCGCACTGAAGGTCTCCATGACCTATTTCCTGTATTATGAAAATCCGGAAATGAAAGCCGGAGATCTGGTAAGAACCTCCATCCGCATGATGAGAGGCCACAATCTCCGGCTCTTTAAATTATATTTCAGCTATATCGGTTATTATCTTTTAGGGCTCCTGTCCTGTGGTCTCGCACTGCTCTGGGTAAGCCCGAATTTCACAGCCGCCACGGCTCTGTTCTACGCAGATCTCCGTTCCGGAAGCGTCCCTCCTGTTTCAGAGGAACCGGAAAAGAGTACTGTCTATACCGAAGCACCGGCTTATTACGGACAGGAATACTGGAACTGATTGTCAGTCTTCCAGGCCGAAGGCGTCATGTGCCGCCTGCAGCGCCCTGTCAGTATCTGTTCTGTCTATCAGCACCGTTACCCTTATCTCTGATGTGGATATCATATTGATGTTTATGCCAGCATTGAAAAGGCACTCGAACATCTTGGCAGCCACACCGGGAGAGCTCATCATTCCCGCACCGACAACAGACACCTTGGAAACATGATCATTGAAGCTCACATCCTTTGCATGCAGGGACTTCAGGTTTTCCTTTATGACGTCTATTGCAACGGGGCCGTCGTCGCTGCCCACGGTAAAGGAAATATCCTTTGTGCCGTCACGTCCTATGGACTGCAGTATCATGTCCACATTGATATTCTTCTTCGAAATAAGGTCGAAGAGCTTAAATGCCATACCGGGTCTGTCCTCCATACCAAGAACAGAGATACGTGTGGTATTCTTATCAGCTGCAACTCCCGAAACCAACATTCCTTCCACTTTAGCCACCTCCTTGATGACGGTTCCTTCGGATTCATTAAGACTGGATCGTACCACGAGAGGTACGTTATATTTCTTTGCAAGCTCTACGGAACGGTTATGCAGAACACCTGCTCCCAGGGTGGCGAGATCCAGCATTTCATCATAAGAGATCTCCTTCATCTTTCTTGCACCCTTTACTATCCTGGGGTCTGCCGTATATACTCCGTCCACATCCGTAAAGATCTCACAGCTGTCCGCATGAAGCGCCGCTGCCAAAGCTACGGCTGTGGTATCCGATCCGCCTCTGCCGAGTGTCGTATAGTCGTCATATTTATTGACACCCTGGAAACCGGTAACTATCACTATCTTCCGGCTCTCGATCTCGTGCTCTATGCGGTCGGTATCTATCCTTTTAAGCCTGGCATTTCCGTATACCCTGGTGGTGTGCATGGACACCTGGAAAGCGTTCAGTGACACGGAAGGTATACCCATAGTGGCAAATGCCATTGACATCAGCGCCACGCTTGTCTGCTCTCCTGTGGTAAGGAGCATATCCAGTTCCCTCTTCGGGGGATCCGGATTGATCTCACGTGCCATATCTATAAGCACATCCGTCTGCTTTCCCATTGCCGACAGGACCATGACCACATTATTGCCTTCCTGCCAGTCTTTTGCACAGCGCCGGGCCACATTCATGATCCTGTCCTTGTCCCCAACGCTGGTACCGCCGAATTTCTTTACTAATAACATTACTGATTCACCCTTATCCTGCTAAGTACATAGCCGCGGCTTTCACACTTTTTGTCAAATTCACTTTCCGTCATCATGCCTGTGATGAGCGCAGCCTCGTTTTCTATCTCATCGCTCTCCGCTGTTTCCAGAGCATTAAAGAGAGCGGATGCATCGGCTTTCTTATCCTTGGGAACCCTGATAAAGAAGGATCTTTCCGCCGTACTGTTGTCCGAAAGCTTCAGTTCCCTGGAATCCCAGAATACGAAGAGAGTTCTGGACAAATGCTTTACCGCATCCACCACATCTCCCACAACAGCGCTGGCCGTAGGAAGGCTTCCCGCTCCGCTTCCGTAGAACATGGAGTCACCGAGCATGTTTCCGTGTATGAATACCGCGTTGAATACGCCGTTCACATTGTAAAGCGGATGTCCCTGCTTCATAAGGAAAGGAGCGACCATTGCGTAGTAGTCCTTTTTATCTCCTTCTCCCTTAACCTTGTATGCGCTGGCAAGAAGCTTTATCAGCATGCCGAACTTCTTTGCAAAAACTATATCGTTATGGCTGATCTTTGTGATGCCTTCCGTATGTATGTCATTGAATTTTACTGTATGTCCAAAGGCAAGGGATGAAAGTATGGCGATCTTTCTGCAGGCGTCGTGACCTTCCACGTCCGCTTCGGGATTCCTCTCGGCGTATCCCAGCTCCTGGGCTTCCTTTAATGCCGAGTCGAAGTCCGAACCCTTTTCCGTCATCTCGGTCAGGATATAATTCGTTGTGCCGTTCAGTATGCCTGACACCTCATCTATATCCTCTGCCGTCAGGGAACTGTTCAGTATCCTTATTACGGGTATCCCGCCTCCGCAGCTGGCCTCAAAGAGATAATTCACATTTTTCTCCCTGGCCAGATCCAGGAATTCCGCGCCGTGCTCAGCCACCAGCTCCTTATTGGAGGTGCAGACTGATTTACCCGCCTCCAGGGCAGCTCTGGTAAAATCATAGGCAGGCTTTAATCCGCCCATAACTTCCACGACGATCTTTACTTCCGGATCCTTTAATATGACATCAAAGTCGTGGACTATCTTTTCCTGTATGGGGTCCCCCGGAAAATCCCGGAGATCCAGCACATATTTTACCCTTACGGGAGTCCCGGCTTTCTTATCTATCTTTTCCTGATTTGTGGTAAGTACCTTTACAACTCCGCTGCCTACGGTGCCGTAACCCAGTACCGCGATATTGACCATGGTGCTCCTTTCCATAAAGACTCATATCTTCGCTCAGAATGACATCGGCTCTTCGCGATCAATCATCATCCTTTACATCTATCTTCTTGCATCCGTTAGCACACCATACAAGATATCCGTTTATAAAGGGATCGATATTTCCATTCAGTACACTGTCCGCCTGAGCCATTTCCACTCCGGTACGAAGGTCCTTCACCAGCTGGTAAGGCTGCAGGAAGTAGGATCTGATCTGGGAACCCCAGGCATTGTCCTTTACTTCTCCCCTGATCTCGGAGAGCTTGTCTGCATTCTCCTCCTCTTTCAGCATCAGGAGCTTGGCCTTCAGCATCTGCATGGCCTTGTCCTTATTCTGGAACTGGGATCTCTCGTTCTGGCAGGTCACCACGATACCGGTAGGATAGTGGGTGATCCTGATGGCGGAGCTCGTTTTATTGATATGCTGTCCGCCGGCTCCGGATGAACGGTAGGTGTCTACCCTGATGTCATCATTCTTGATCTCTATATCCACATCATCATCGATCTCAGGCATTACATCTAATGATACGAATGAAGTCTGTCTCTTGCCCTGGGCATTGAAGGGGCTGATACGCACCAGTCTGTGCACGCCCTTTTCGGACTTCAGATATCCGTAGGCGTTTTCCCCGTTTATCTGAAAGGTACAGCTCTTCAGTCCCGCTTCATCCCCGTCCAGGGAATCCAGCACTTCGGTCTTGAAACCGTGGGACTCTGCCCACTTGCTGTACATACGGAAGAGCATGCTGCACCAGTCGCAGGACTCGGTTCCGCCGGCTCCGGCATTCAGGCGGAGTATTGCGTTCTTCGCGTCGTATTCGCCGGAGAGCAGGGTCTTTAACCGTATCTTCTCGTAATCTTCCTTAAAGGAAGCAAATTCCTGTATTATCTCGGAAGCCAGGGTCTCGTCATTATCGTCATTTGCCATATCGATAAGGTCAAACATGTCGGTGAACTGGCTGTCCAGCTTTTTGTAGGTAGCCACATCATCCTTCAAGGAACCCAGTTCCTTGCTCTGCTTTGTGGATGACTCCGGATTATTCCAGAAATCAGGTTCCTCCATCTTACGGTTCAGCTCTATTATGCGGTTTTCCTTATTCTCAAGGTCCAGCGATCTGTACAGATTCTTTAAGGGAGTTCTGTAGCCCTCCAGTTCGACCTTCAGATTGTCAAGTTCAAGCATTGCTTACTCCAGCCCGCCTTTCTTCATATGACAATTCTTATACTTCAAGCCGCTGCCGCAGGGACAGGGATCATTGGGATAGATCTTCTTATTGGATCTCTTTGCAGGTCCTTTCTTTACGGAATCGTCCTTATTGGTACCCGTGACCTTGGCCACCTGCTCACGCTCAACCTTTTCCTCCACATGAACATGCATGAGGAGACGGACGGTATCTTCCTTGATGCCAGCGGTCATCTGGTCAAACATTTCGAAGCCCGCGGTCCTGTATTCCACAACGGGATCCCTCTGACCGAAGGCCTGCAGCCCTATACCCTGACGGAGCTGTTCCATATCGTCGATATGGTCCATCCATTTTCTGTCAATTACCTTAAGGAGGATCACACGCTCAATCTCTCTCAGCATCTCGGGCTGAGGGAATTCCGCTTCCTTATCCTCGTATATCTTAACTGCCTTTTCCTTCAGATTATGCTTCAGCTCCGCAGGACTTAAGCCCCTGATATCCGGAGTCTTGATGCGTTCCATGGGAATGATGGGGAGCAGCAGCTGATTTAAGCCCTCCAAATCCCAGTCGTCATTCTTCTGATCCTCACCTATCGTCATATCCACCGCATTTTCCGTAATGTCGGTGATCATTCCGTAGATGGAATCCCTCATGTTCTCACCGTCCAGAACCTTGCGCCTCTCGTCATAGATTATCTCTCTCTGATCGTTATTAACGGCGTCATAATCCAGCAGGTTCTTTCTGATACCGAAGTTGTTTTCCTCTATCTTCATCTGAGCCTTTTCAATGGCTCTGGTCAGCATGCCGTGCTCTATCTGCTCACCCTCGGGAACATTCAGGGCTTCAAATACGCTCATGAGCCTGTCCGAACCGAAGAGACGCATTAGATCGTCTTCCAGAGAGATATAGAAACGGGAAACACCCGGATCTCCCTGACGTCCGGAACGTCCGCGGAGCTGGTTGTCTATACGTCTCGCTTCATGCCGCTCCGTACCTATTATCATAAGTCCGCCGGCAGCCCTGGATTCGTCATCCAGCTTGATATCGGTACCACGGCCTGCCATGTTGGTGGCTATGGTCACTGCCGAATGCTCTCCCGCATGGGATACGATCTCCGCTTCCATTTCATGGAACTTCGCATTCAGGACGTTGTGCTTTATACCCCTCTTATTAAGAAGGGATGAAAGCTCTTCCGAAGCTTCGATGGTTATCGTGCCCACAAGGATAGGCTGGCCTGTAGCATGCACTCTTTCTATCTCATCACAGATAGCCTTTAGCTTTTCTCTCCTGGTCTTGAATACCGCATCCTGTAGATCCTGTCTGATCATGGGCTTATTCGTAGGGATGGTGATAACGTCCATGCTGTATATCTCACGGAATTCTCTTTCTTCCGTAAGGGCGGTACCGGTCATGCCGGCTTTTTTATCGAATTTATTAAAGAAGTTCTGGAAGGTGATGGTGGCGAGGGTCTTGCTCTCCCTCTTTACCTTCACGTGCTCCTTTGCCTCAATTGCCTGATGGAGTCCGTCGGAATAGCGCCTGCCGGGCATGATACGTCCGGTAAACTCATCTACTATCAAAATCTGGTCATCCTTTACCACATAGTCCTTGTCCCTGTGCATCAGGTTATTGGCACGGAGAGCCAGGATGATACAGTGCTGTATCTCTAAATTTTCCGGATCCGCAAGATTCTCCAGATGGAAGAACTGCTCCACCTTCTTTACGCCCTGCTCCGTCAGATTTACTATCTTATCCTTCTCATTTACGATGAAGTCTCCGGTTTCCTCTATCTCCACTCCCATGATGGCGTCCATCTTCGAGAGCTCATCGCTGCTGGCTTCACCCCGCTGCATCTGATGGGCCAGTATCTCACAGGCCTCATACATCTTCGTGGATTTGCCGCTCTGTCCCGAAATGATAAGAGGAGTACGGGCTTCGTCTATCAGAATGGAGTCCACCTCGTCGATTATCGCATAGTGCAGATCCCGGAGAACCAGCTGGTTCTTGTAGATCGCCATGTTATCCCGGAGATAGTCGAATCCCAGCTCGTTATTCGTAACATAGGTAATATCGCAGGCGTAGGCTTTCTGCCGGTCTGCGCTGGACATGCCGTTCTGTATCAGTCCCACGGTGAGTCCCAGGAATTCATGGATCTGTCCCATCTGCTCCGCGTCACGCTTTGCCAGATAGTCATTCACCGTTACCACGAATACACCCTTTCCTTCAAGGGCATTAAGGTATGAGGGCAGGGTGGCCACAAGGGTCTTTCCTTCACCGGTTCTCATTTCCGCGATACGTCCCTGATGAAGGATTATGCCGCCGATTATCTGAACCGGGAAATGCTCCATATTGAGGACACGCTTTCCTGCTTCACGAACTGTGGCATAGGCCTCAACTAAAATATCATCCAGCGTCTTCCCCTCAGACAGTTCCTTTTTAAACTTGACGGTCTGAGCCTTTAATTCTTCATCGCTCATGGCTGCCATCCTGTCATGGAGTGAAAGCACTTCATTGAGCAGGGGGCCTATCTTTTTTAATTCCCTCTCGCTATGGGTACCGAATACCTTTTCAAAAATACTCATTATTTAAGCTTTTCCTCTCCGGTTCGTAAACCACACCATTCTACCAAAAGAGTGTCTACAATTCAAGCTGTTTAATAGTGTATCAGAGAGCCGTCATATCTAATCCAGAGCCGAACATGCGGCAAGCGCCGCCACTGCACCGTCGGAAACGGCTGTGGTAAGCTGGCGGACATCCTTTACACGGCAGTCTCCCGCTATATATATCCCCGGCGTTTTTGTTTCACAGCTTTCGGGAGAAATAATGTAGCCCTTTTCATCCAGATCCACAACATTCTTAAAGGCCTCATTATCCGGTTCCTGGCCGATAGCCACAAAGATCCCGTTTACTTCCAGGTCGGTTAGTTCACCCGTGATCTTATTCTTTACGGTTACCGCCGAGAGGGTCTTTTCACCCTTGAGGGCTTCCACCGTGGAATTCAGTACAAGCTTCACATTCTCCTTGCTCTTTACCTTTTCCGTATCCGCAGCACTTCCGCGGAATTCATCCCTTCTGTGTATCAGATAAACAGTCCTGCAGTAATTTGAAAGGAAAAGCGCATCGGATAATGCGGTATTTCCCCCGCCGCAGACTGCCACGTCCTTTCCTCTGAAAAAGGCTCCGTCACAGGTTGCACAGTAGGATACTCCCCTGCCTGTCAGCTCTTCCTCACGGTCTATGCCCATGTGGCGGTTTTTGGCACCGGTAGCTATGATGACCGCCTTTGCACTGTAGGAAGCGGCGTCTGTTTTAACTTCCTTTGTATCGCCTTTATCCTCAACCGATATTACAGTCTCGTTCTTTATTTCAGCCCCGAAGCCCGTCGCCTGTTCATAAAGGGTTGTGGCGTATTCATAGCCGGAAACATGCTTTAATCCGGGATAATTCTCGATATCCGGGGTGTTTACTATCTGTCCCCCGTAGGCCTTTGCCTCCAGCAAAAGAACGGTTCTTCCCGCCCTGAGGGCATATATTGCTGCTGTAAGTCCTGCCGGTCCTGCTCCGACAATAATGATATCTGTCATGTGCTTTTCTCCTTTCATTTCTCTGTTAAACTGCCTTTATCTAATGGCAGACAAATAAAATATTCTGTACCACATCGGGTTTCACATCCGGTGAGCAGATGACATATTTCACGTTTTCAAAATGATAGCTGAAGATGCTGCTCATCATCACGAGCGGCATGGAATCCTGTCCCTCAAGGGATGTGATAAGGTTAAATCCGTATACCCCGCCGGGCGCGAGATGCTCCTTTATCAGCAGGGTTCCCTCCGGGGAAGTAAGTCCCTTGTCCGGGAGATTCGAGTGGTAGGCGTCATTTATTATGATGTCATACTTTTTCGTCGTATCCTTGAGATACTCCATCCCGTCATCCACTATGATATTGAGCCGCCCTTTCGATTCCGCCCGGAATTCCTTTTCCAGATCGTTCAGGAAAAAGTACTTTCTTGCGAGCCGCACCGCCAGGGGATTTATCTCCACCACATCCATGGCCGTATCGGGATAGTGGCTTATCACATACTTCGGAAACTGGAAGCCGGCGCCGCCCAGCATCAGCATGTTTTTCATCTCAGGAACTTCTTTAAAAAGAAGGGTAAAGCTTTTGGCATAGTCAAATACCAGCTCGTACTTTTCCTCATCGAAAAAGGAGGCGGACTCCCTTACGTCGTCTACCTCGTAAAGCCGTGCTTCTTTTCCCCTGTAGGTTCCGTTCCGGACAACATACTTCCCGTATTGATCATCTGCGGTAAAAAACACCTTTCCGGGGGTTTTGTCTGTTTTTCTTCTAAGTATATCCATAATAGCAGAGTAATTATAAAACAGGCAGGTCTGTAAGCCGGGTTATGTCTTGAACGGTCATCTATCTAGGACTCATGTTGCCATGAGCCTCAAGCGACCCACCTGAAGACGGGACGGGCAGCCCCATGGTCTTCATTTGGTCTTGCTTCGGATAGGGCTTGCAATGCGTCGGACATTACTGCCCGGCCGGTGGTCTCTTACACCGCCTTTTCACTATTATCTGTTCTTCCCGGCATCCCCGGAGGGAGCTCGGAAAGCCATCGACTACTTGTTTTCTGTTGCGCTTTCCCGTGGGTTACCCCAGCCGGCCGTTAGCCGGTATCCTGCCCTGCGAAGCCCGGACTTTCCTCTTGATGAGATCACCAAGCGACCGTCCGGCCTGCCTGTATTTATCTAAAGGTACGAAACTGCACAGAATATGCTTCCGTTCCGGTCGAATTCCATAGTCATATAGGAAGGTCTCCGCCCCTCCTGACGGGGGTAGGAGAGGCTGCCGGGATTCAGCACCCGGATACCGCCTATCACTTCCTTTTTCGGCTTATGGGTATGTCCGCAGAACACCATATCCACGCCCCGGGCTTCCGCTTCATCAACTATCCTGTCATAGCCCATGGAAACCCCGTAGCTGTGACCGTGGGTAAGAAACGCCCTGTGGCTGCCTATCATGAATTCCTCTTCTCTCGGAAGATCGGAAAAATAATCATTATTGCCGGATACTATGTGACATTCGCAGCCGCAGGCTTCGCGGATCTCCTGCTCCTGCCCCTCCACATCACCGCAGTGGATCAGCATATCTATGGGCGAAGTACGTCTGATGCATTCCCTTAGGTTGCCCATGGAACCGTGCGTATCGCTTACAATCAGAATCTTCAAAGTTTTTTACCATCCGTATTCTTCAGAAAAACGGATATCTCCTTCTTTATAAGACGCAGCGCCTTTCCGCGGTGGCTCTCCTCATTTTTAACTTCGGGCGAAAGCTCTGCAGTAGTAACCCCGTATTTCGGAAGAATAAATATGGGATCATAGCCAAATCCGTTTTCCCCTTTTTCTTCGTACCCGATCCTGCCCTCCATAACTCCGCGGACGGTTTTCTCACTGCCGTCGGGAAATACTGCCGCAACAGCGCAGACAAACCTGGCTGTCCGCTTTTCGTCCGGAACTCCGGAAAGCCTTTTTATCAGATCCCCATTCTTCTCGTGATAGGATGTGTCGTGCCCTAAGTATCTTGCGGAATAAATACCGGGTTCCTTATTTAATGCATCTATCTCCAGGCCCGAATCATCGGATAAAACTATTCCTCCGCACTCTTTCCATACGGCCCGGGCCTTTATCAGAGCATTTTCCTCAAAGCTCTTTCCGTTTTCTTCCACGTCGGTTTCTATCCCGGCTTCCTTCATGGACAGGATGGGAATATCGAAATCCGACATGATCTCCCGGATCTCCCGGATCTTATCCTTATTGCCTGTGGCAAATACTATCTTCATATTCTGTCAGCAAAGCTCCCTTTTCAATCTGCTCCGTTTACAAAAGCCGCAATGACTCCCGCAGCCTTCTCCTGATAATCATCGCTGTTCATCTTTTCAGCTTCGTATCTGTTGGTGATGTACCCGAGTCTCACCCTTAAATAGGGCTTCTCTGTAAGCTCTGTTATCCCGGGCACCGCTTCTTCGGAGGCGCCGAGATTTTCCTGGCCGCAGGCTGCTGATATCGCGTTGCAGAGCTCTTCCGCATCATTCTCGAGCTCCGGCGTGGTATTTATACCCACTCCGTTTGTTACTCTGCTGTCCGGATCCGCCCCGGTATGCAGGCTGATAAGCAGATCCGCATCTATGGCATCCACAAAGGCCGCCCTGTCCTCATCCGAAGTTTCCGAACCATCGGGCACACTCATATACACTGCGGTACCGCCCTTTTCGGTGTTGATATCGGAAAAAAGCTTTTCCGCAACTCCCGCGGTGATATTCTTTTCTTCTATTCCATATACCACCGAACCGGGATCGTTTCCTCCGTGGCCTGCATCTATGACCACTACCCGGTCATAAACACTGTGGAGATCCGCTACCTTTATAAAAAGGCTGCCCTTTGCGAACTCCGTAATTGGAACGCTCATTCTGTCGGTCTTCAGCTCCACCAGTGATGCTCCGTCGGAATAGCCGTAACGCACATCATCTATTCCGGTCATATCACCGGAAAAGAAATTCTGCTTATAAAAATCCTCGTCAGCGCCGCTTATCCTTACAACCACATTCTTGTTGTAAATATCATTTACTACGCTTACGTTTTTTTCGTCCATTCCCTCCGGGAGGGGAATACGTAAGAATCCGGACTTGTCCCCGGACATATCCTCCGGAAGCTCCGGGCCCTTTCCTTTATTAAAGAAGCCTCTTTCCGCACGGCTCTCTGCCATGACATCCACTGCGCCCGTGACGGCAGCCGTACAATACAGGGCGGTTAAGACGAAAAGGATCGCAGAAAAAAATAGTGTGGACCCTGCCTTCATCTCTTCCCGCTTTCTATTGCACCGGCCGGTCTTTTCGGGGGCTTCGGGCCCTCAAATATATAAAATCTGGTCTGTATCATTCCGTTATAAATCTTTCTGTTTTTATCTGCTTTTCTGCCGACCGCTTTCTCGGCTTCATCATAGGAAGTTATCATATAAAGAGACCAGGTGTCCAGTCTCTTAAAAGCCTCTCCCAGATCGCGGTAAATGGGTTTCAGGGATTCACGGTCTTCAAGTCTCTCTCCGTAGGGCGGATTAGTTATCAGGAACCCGTACTTTCCGGAATGGGAAAGCTCACGCACGCCCCTTTCCTGGAAATGTATGAGATCAGAGACCTCTGCAAGGGAAGCATTCTCCCTGGCTACCCTGATCACGTCAGGATCTATATCATATCCCTGCAGGTCACAGTCCACCCGGAGATCCTTTAACGACTCTGCCTCATCCACAGCCCTGTACCAGCTGTTCTTATCCACTATATGTGACCAGGTTTCCGCGGTGAATTCCCGGTCAAGCCCCGGCGCTATATTAGCTGCGATCATTGCCGCTTCTATAAGGAAGGTACCGCTTCCGCAAAAGGGATCGACCAGTATCCTGTCCTTTTTCCAGGGCGTGAGCATAATGAGCGCGGCAGCCAGGTTCTCGGCAATGGGAGCCGCCCCCTGTTTCTTCCTGTAGCCTCTTTTATGCAGTGATACTCCTGTGGTATCCAGCCCCAGAGTCACATGATCCTTATTGATAAAGACCCTTAAGGGAAATTCATCCCCGTCCTCCGGGAAGGTTTTCATGCCGTATTTGCCGGACAGCCTGTCCACCATGGCTTTCTTAATTATGGACTGAATGTCTGAAGGGCTGAATAGCTTTGATTTTACGGAAGCCGCCTTTTTCACCCAGAACTTTCCGTTTCTCGGGATATAATCTTCCAGAGAAAGCGCCTTCACCCCCTGATAAAGCTCTTCAAAGCTGCGGGCATCAAATTCGCCGACGTTCAGAAGCACTCTCTCCGCCGTGCGTAAAAATATATTTGAACGGGCCACGGCATCTTTATTGCCCCTGAAGGTCACCCGTCCGTCGGTCACGGTTTCCGTCTCAAAACCAAGGCCGCTTATCTCTCTTTTTAATACGCTTTCCAGTCCGAAATGACAGGGAGCTGTCAGCCTGAATTCATCCATGGTGAATATTTTAATGAAACGTATCCTTTATGTCAAAATAAAAAGGAGCCCTCAAATATAACCTGCTTTGCCTATAAGGACTGTGCAAATATCCGCACAAAGTAAAACCCGGCGGAGGGAACCGCCGGGTTTTGAGGGGAGTATAAATATTTATAAAGGGGTTGTTATAAAGATCATTTACAAATTGTAAACTCTCTTTACGAAAAGAACTATATCACACCTTTTTTGATTTTGCAATACTTTTTTATAATTTTTCGTATTTTTTTCGTTGAATTTTCGTAACAAATTTTATTATACCCTAAAAAACAATTTAGCCCCTCAGCGGATTTAATATCCACCATATGACTATGGCTACCAGTATGGCAGGCCAGAAGGCCAGTATAAAGGATCCCACCAGCCATAATGCGAGGGTAAATATCGCAAAGAACACTATAAGTATGACGGCAATGACCAAAAGAGCCTTGGCTCCGCTTATCCTGGTATATTTCACGCGGTTTCCGTACACGTTCTCCCCGCTGCCGCTGTCATCACGCTGCCATTCACCGTTATCATCCTCATATACGGTGTTGACGCCTCTTTTATCATTGACATCTGCGGTATCTATAATAGTCCGGGCTATCAGCCGGGGCTCCCCCAGCTCCTCCATTATCTCTTCTTCGCTTCTGCCCTTCCTCTTTTCCGTCTCAATATACTCTTCGTAATACCTGATATTATCGTTGACGGAGGACGGGCTGATGCTGCCGTTCAGTGCTTCTCTTAATTCATTTAAAAAAATTTCTGCTGTCATAGCAATATAATAGCACACTTTTCTTCCCTTAACCGTTTTCGTAAATCTCTAAATTTTATACCTTTTTTTATAAAATATTTCTTGCATTATTCACAGATTCTGTATATAATCCTGTTAAAACTTGTGCATTTTTGCAGGCAGTTTCTTAAACGTTTTCGTAACTGTCTCGATTTAGAAAGGAGATTCTCCCCAATGAAGTACGGTTCATTTGATGACAAGGCCCGTGAATACGTTATCACCACACCGAAGACCCCCCTCCCCTGGATCAATTATCTCGGAAACAAGGATTTCTTCAGCCTGCTTTCCAATACATGCGGAGGTTATTCCTTTTATAAAGACGCCAAGCTCTTAAGGCTTACCCGCTACCGTTATAATTCCTCTCCGATTGATACCAACGGTAAATATTTCTATATCAAGGACGGCGACGCCTTCTGGAATCCCGGATGGCAGCCTTCCAAAACTGAGCTGGATTCCTACGAATGCCGTCACGGCCTGGGATACAGCCGTTTCACTTCCTCAAAGAATGATGTTAAGGTCTCTCTCCTTACCTTTGTTCCGATGAATGATACCTGCGAGCTGAACAGGATCGTTATTAAGAATGAAGGCAGTCAAAAAAAGACCCTCACTCTTTTCTCCTATGTGGAATTCTGTCTCTGGAATGCGATGGATGACATGACCAATTTCCAGAGAAATCTTTCCACAGGTGAAGTAGAGATCATCGGTTCAACCATATATCATAAAACCGAGTACAGAGAGCGCAGAAACCACTATGCAATATGGCATGTCAATACCGATATTGACGGCTTTGATACCAGCAGGGATGATTTCCTCGGGGTTTATAACGGTCCCGACAGACCTGATGCAGTCATAAACGGACACTGCAGCGGTTCCGTAGCGAGCGGCTGGTATCCGGTCGGCGTGCATGAGATCGGCGTCACCCTGGAACCCGGAGAAGAAAAGTCCTTTATCTTTATCTTAGGATACTGCGAAAATCCCGATGATAAAAAGTGGGAAGCACAGGATGTGATAAATAAGGACCCCGCAAAGAAGCTGATCGAAAAGTATTCAAGCGATGAGAATGTCAACAAAGCAATAAAGGAGCTGAATGACTACTGGAATTCCCTCCTCTCCCGCTATGAGGTTAAGAGCGGAAATGAACATGTAAACCGCATGGTCAATATCTGGAACCAGTATCAGTGCATGGTGACCTTCAATATGTCCCGCTCCGCTTCATATTACGAATCAGGTATCGGCCGTGGCATGGGCTTCCGCGATTCCTGTCAGGATCTGCTCGGCTTCGTACATCTGATCCCCGACAGAGCCAGAACCAGGATAATCGACATTGCCTCCACCCAGTTCCAGGACGGCAGTGCCTATCATCAGTATCAGCCCCTTACAAAGAAGGGCAATTCCGACATAGGCAGCGGCTTCAATGATGATCCCCTGTGGCTTATTGCCGGAACCAGCGCATATATCAGAGAGACCGGCGACCTTTCCATCCTTGAGGAAACGGTTCCCTACGACAATGATATGTCGGTTGCCACCTCTCTCTTTGAACATCTGAAACGCTCTTTTGACTATATCGTGAACCATAAAGGTCCCCACGGTCTGCCCCTTATCGGACGGGCTGACTGGAATGACTGCCTGAACCTGAACTGCTTCTCAGAACATCCCGGAGAATCCTTCCAGACCTTCGGTCCCTCAGAAGGCCCCGTGGCGGAATCTGTTTTCATTGCGGGAATGTTTGTGAAATACGGCCGTGAATACGCTGATCTCTGTGCCATTACCGGAAGGACCGATGAAGAGAAGCGGGCTCTTTCCGAAGTGGAAAGCATGGAGAAGACCATTCTCACCGCCGGATGGGACGGCGAATGGTTCGTCCGGGCTTATGACGCCCATGGCAACAAGGTCGGCAGCAATGAATGTGAAGAGGGAAAAATCTATATCGAACCCCAGGGGTTCTGCGTACTTGCCGGTATCGGAAAAGACAGCGGGGAGGCTGCAAAGGCTCTTTCCTCTGTGGAAAAATATTTAGACAGCAAATACGGCATAATGATCCTTCAGCCGGCCTATACGAAGTATCATCTGGAGCTCGGGGAGATTTCCTCCTATCCCCCCGGGTACAAGGAAAATGCCGGTATTTTCTGCCACAACAATCCCTGGGTATCAATAGCTGAGACTGTTCTGGGTCATGGAGACAGGGCTTTCGAGATCTATAAAAAGACCTGTCCTTCATACCTGGAGGATATCAGTGAGATCCACAGAACGGAGCCCTACGTATATTCACAGATGGTGGCCGGAAAGGATGCAAAGTTCTTCGGTCAGGGCAAAAACAGCTGGCTCACCGGAACGGCAGCATGGACATTCACGGATATTTCCCAGTATATACTGGGTGTTTACCCCACGCTCAAGGGTCTTTCGATAGATCCCTGCGTCCCCTCAGGATTCGGCGACTTCACGATACACAGAGAATACAGGAATGCATCATATGATATAGAGGTTCATGTTAACGGTTCACAGAAGGGAGTTAAGAAGCTCACTGTCAACGGAAAAGTGATCGGGGGCAGCACGGTTATTCCCTATGATGAGAACATGAAGAAGTATGATGTGGTTGTGGAGATGTAGTATGTCGTAGATCTTTCAGATCTTCGGCAAGGCGGCGTTCAATTTGCGGCAGCAAATTGAATGCTGGTTATTCCAGGAAAGTAATCCTTAACAGGATCAGCGTTTGCTGCGAAGAATTCTTCGAAGGGCGCGGTGGCAGCGTCCCGTCCGTATAAACCGAATCGCGAGCAGTAACAGGATAACACCGCCGACAACGACAAAAAATGCGATCTGCCTGGGATCGAGATTGCCTTTTAATATATAGAAGCTTCCCCCTTCATTTTCCCTGGGACAGGTGAAAATCATATATCTTCCGTCACGCACGGTATTAAGTATCTCGAAGCTGCCGTCCTTATTCATGAGGGCGGCAGTATCTTTTTTATCGTAATCATCGGCAAGGAGTCTGATCTTTGCTTCCTTGTCTCCCAGCGGATAGTCTGTAACTATCCTGAAATCATATTTAGCAAGTACACTCTCGTAGCCCTCCGGCAGGGTATACCCTTTACCGGTAATATCTTCTTTTTCATAGTTCACGGAGGTATCTTCATGAAAACATCCCGTGATCAGAAGGACAGGGAAATGTTCACCGGAAGCCACGGTCGTAACATAGGAAATATAGACGGCATTTACCACCGTATTCTGCCTGACATCGGACAGATCCTTATCCTCCCACGCGCCAAACATTTCATCATCCTCGGGAAGCTCGGGATACTCTTCCGGCTGGACCGAGCCGCCATAGGGAACCAGTATTGTCTTTAATGTTTCTCCCCGGGACACGAAGGTCACCGTCATCTTGCTGCTTTCTGCCGGTACTCCGGGAAGGCGTATGAATTCTTCAAAGGAAACCGCCTTTGCTTCATCATCGAAGGTGAGTCCGTTTATAGCCCCGACGGAATCACTCACAAAATAATTTCCGGATACTGTCTTTTCCGTCAGATCCGTATCTCCGGCTATGGCTCCGAACTTCTCCTCTACTCCCTCCTGAATGCTTACAAGAGCTTTATTATCCACCAGGCCCGTGCCGTATCCCGCTATTCCGCCTACGTAACGGTTTCCGGAAACCTGCCCCATGGAAAAAGAATCCCGGATCATATATCCGCTCTTCCCCGCTATTCCTCCGGCATAATCCCCCTTTTCCGTCTCCACGGCACCGAAATTACAGGAAGCAACAACCGCACCGATATCCATGTTTCCGGCTATTCCTCCGGCATATTCATTCTTAACGATTACATTTCCGCTGTTTCTGCATCCGTTTATCACGGCTCTCTTCGTCTTTGTGCGGTTCATGCTGTAATCGCCTTCTTTATCCACGGAAAAGTCGGACTGCAGATCAAAGTCCGTATCCACCATTCCGGCTATACCGCCTCCGTTGATATCAGTCATTATGCGGCCTGTATTTTCGCAGCTGGTGATCCTTCCCTTCGCCGGAGTACTATCGGAATCATCGGAAATATCATCAAAGATATCATCCAGATCCTTTGTATTCTTAAGCCTTGTCAGCTCTTCACGCACTTCACCCATGCCGTCATTAATATCCACGCTGAGCCTGGAAAGGGATGTGGTTATCCCGTCCATCTTCTTACGGACGACGCCGTCCGCATTTTTCAGGGCATCGCTTAAGATATCCATACACTCGGCTATCGTATCTATCTGATTCGTTATATCATCATCCGTACTGCGGAGATCCGTCTTGTAGCTGTCGTAGGCGCTCCTGAGGAAATCGTCCAGGGAATTGGTCTCATCCCTGAGCTTATTTGAGGCTTTCCGGGCTTCGTTGTATTCCTTTCCTGCACCCTGGGTGATCTCCAGCAGAGTATCGGACTGCTTGTCAATGTCTTTATTGATAGTCCGCAGCTTTGATATGTAAGCACTTATATCAACAGCCACTCCGCTTGAAGCCGCTTTTTCCGCAGCGTGCATCAGATTGTCTAGATCATCAAAGTCGCTCCTCATGGCTTTAATGGCTTCATTTGCCTTTTTATTCTTTATATTGATGTCCAGATCATTGATGATATCCCTGATGGAATTGGTATGACTCCTAAGATCCGCCTCCATTACATCATCTTTTCCGCGGTAATAATCCTTATAGCCATGAATGGAACCACGGAGATCGTCTGCACGGCTCCTGATACCATCTATCTTTTCCTGGATATTATCATCCTCTGTCTTGAATTCACTCTGCAGGGCCGTGATCAGATCCACCAGGACATCTGCTTCCTTATCTGCCTTCCCCAGGGAGTCTTCCTCAAATTCATCCTGCACAAAGGGTTCAAACTGGCCAACAATACCGCCGGTGGTTTTTCTGCCGTATATATTTCCGCTGTTTACACAATTGTCAATGATACCCCTGTCATAACCGCATATGCCGCCGGACTTGTATCCAAGATGCTCATATCCCACGATCCCGGAATTCTTGCAGTTTTTGATCTCTCCCGCATTTACCCCGGCAACGCCGCCGGTATAGTTTACTTCCTGATCATTGCTCAGAGCATCGGTAAGATCGTTATACAGCAGCTCTATGCTGTCCGGAATAGCTTTATCCAGATTTCTGTTTTCTCCGGTATCGCCTTCTTCTCCGGTCTCTATCAGCCGCTCATCCTCGGCTTTTGTCCTGTTATCGTCTATTTCCCAGGCAGTGTACCTGTCTGAATTTATATCTCCGTTATTTTCACAGGATTCCACGGAACCTTCATTAAATCCCGCTATTCCCCCGGTACGTCTCATACCGTGAATGAAAGCCTTATTTACACAGCCGGCGATGAGGCCGGTTTCCGTATTCCGTCCCGCAATGCCTCCGACCGCTTCCATACCGAGGATATGACCCTTTACCATGCAGTTCCTGATGACGCCCTGATTTATCCCGGCGATGCCTCCGATATTATTCATGTCGCCTCTCGGCTGCATCTCCGTTTCAACCGTGAGATCCTTTACCTCTGCCCCTTCCAAAATGGCGCGGAACAGACCTCCTCCGGAAATATTGCCCTCAAAGGAAAAGCCTCTTATTACGTGTCCTCCCCCGTCAAAGCTTCCGGAAAATACCTGTATAGGCTGGAATTTTACACCATTAAGATCCAGGTCCTTTGTGAGATAAAAGCTCTTTCCCGCCGTGTAAGTTCCGTCCCCGGCTTTTTCCGACAGACGGATCAGATCCTCATTGCTTGTTATCTCTATCCTGCCACTGGTTCCCGCAGCAAAAATAAACTCCTCTCCGACCTTAAAAAACAGGCTTTCAAAGAGGAACAGCAGGATCAGAAGCCGTGAGGCGTGTCTATACAGTTTTTGAACTCTGCTATGACTCATTATCCTTCTTTTCCGCTGTTTCTTCCACCGTGGCTTTTTCTTCCGCCGGGGCTTTTTCTTCCACCGGGGCTTTTTCTTCCGCAAGGGCTTTTTCTTCCGCCGGGGCTTTTTCTTCCGCCGGGGCTTTTTCTTCTGCTGCTGTGCCGCGGCGCAGAGTCAGGTCGATATCTCCGTTCATCGTGCCCTTGAATTCACCGATCAGGTATCCGGAGAAGTAACCGTTTACAGTGCCGTTTATCACCATGGTTCCGGCTGTTTTCTGCAGGGCGGATCCCGCAATGCTGCCGTTTAATTCGGGCGTCTTCACTTTGAAGGAACTCTTGTCGAAGACCGGATCAAACAGATAGAGAAGCTGCGGAAGTATTATCATTACCAGGGCAATACTGAGAAGCGTTCCTCTTCCCAGTGCGGTTCCGAGGTTCGCTATAACCGCATTACTGGTGAAATTACCTACCAGGAAGCCGCAGACCGTAAGAATGGTTCCGCTGGTCACAATAGTCGCAAAACTTTCATTCAGGGAACGGATAACCAACGCCTTCCGGTTGGAAGATTCCTGTCTCAGCGTCATATATCTGTTGGTGATAACTATCGCATAGTCAATGGTGGCGCCCATCTGTATTGAGCTCACAATAAGGTAAGCCAGGAAATAAAGAGGATTGTTCGTAATATTCGGTATGGCAAAGTTTATCCAGATACTGCCCTGAATCGTGATAAGCAGTATAAAGGGTATGCTGATGCTCTGGAAGGTAAAGAGCAGTATTACTCCTACAAAGAAGGCCGTAAGCACGCTTATCAGCAGGTTATCATTATTAAATGAACTCGAAAGATCCGCAGCAGCCGTGGGATCGCCCACAACAAATATTCTGTCCTTATAGAAGGACTGGGCCATCTGCCTTATAGAATCCACTCTGCTGTATGTCTCTTCACCCTCAACATCGCCCTTCAGATTAAAGATTATCCTGGAATGCTCTTCGCTTTCCAGCTGTACTCTGGCATTTTCTATCTGCTCATGGATATCGTCCAGATCGTCACTCTGTCTGGCACTAAGGTTGAAGGAGCCCGACTCCTTTTTATCGTATATGAAATCAATGAGATCCAGTACCGATACCCTGTATTCATCGATACCGTCTATGAATGCCCCGTATATCTCCTTATCCTGGGCATAGACCGTGTACAGCACCTTCGCAAGTCCCACATCCACATCGGCAATCTCCGCAAATTCCCTGGGAGTCACGCTGTCTGTCAGCACATATTCCTTATCATCTCCTACCTCGACATTGGCCAGTGCCAGGACATCACCCACATACTCCCTGGATTTCAGATCACTTATAATTTCAGCCTCTGTGTCATAGTCTCCCTTTGGCAGGACTATGGCCAGATTATTACCCGTCTCAAAGGTCTCGTCTATCCTGTCTTTCGCCTCGATATAAGGGGTCTTCTTCGGTCCCCTCGCCGTGTACTTGTCAAAGATATATGTGGCGGCATTTGACAGCCTGAAGGCAAATACCAGGACTATCAGGAATATGATCGGAAAGACAAACCTGGTGCGGACTATGATTTTTCCCCAGCTTGTTATCTTCGGCACAAAGCTCTTATGGCGGGTTTTATCAATGTAGTTCCTGAACCACATGATAAGTCCCGGCATAAAGAGGAATACGGAAAGCATGGAAAACAGTATGGACTTGCAGAGAACAAGACCCAAATCCTTTCCTATCTTGAACTGCATAAAGACGAGAGCCACCATACCGGCCATCGTCGTCAATGAACTGGAAGATATCTCTATAATAGCCTTGCTGAGCGCGGTCTTCATGGCTTCCGCCGGCTCCAGGCCGTTATCATGCTCCTCCATATATCTGTGGAACATAATAATGGCATAGTCTATCGCAAGGGCCAGCTGCAATATTATGTCAACCGAATTGGAGATGAATGAAATCGTACCGAAAATGAAATTCGTACCTTTATTCAGTATGGCAGCCGTGATAAAGGTTATCATGAAGATGGGAACCTCCGCATAGGTTGAGGAGGTAAAGATCAGCACCGCCAGTATTACAAATATGGCCAGCACCAGGACTATGCTCACATCATGGCGCAGTTCCGCCGATTCATCCAGATCGACGGTGGTGAAGACATAACTGTCATATTCACTGACATAATCCCGGACATCAGCTATGGCTTGCTGGGAGAGCTCCGTATCCTCGTCCTCGTCAAAGGTCATCGTGATCAGGGCTGCGGAATCCTTATAATAATCTTCCAGTACATCATCCTTATAATCCTCATCATCCGGATCATAGAACTTCACCGTATCGATACCATTAATATCCTCCAGACCCTTAGCGGCTATAAACGCCTGATCATAGGTGATATTAGCCAGAAGAACCTTTGCGGAACCATGGGTTTCGAATTCATTGTCCATAATGTCCACACCCTGTCTGGTCTCGGTATCCTCGGGCAGGTATTTCGTCACGTCATTTTCCACCCCCACATCCTGGATACGGATCAGGCAGTAAATGATGGCAAGACCAAATAACACCATGAAGGCTTTTCGCCGGTCCACGATGAATGAGGCTATTCTGTACATTATGTTCTTACTCTCTGTCATTATCAGAATCCTCTTTCAGGGCTTTTTTCTTCTTCATTATCGAAGAGATTATGAGAACAAGGATCACGATCAGTATCGCAACTCCGGCAGCCACTCTCGCCGCGAAGCCTATACTCTCTCTCCTTGTATGGGCGAGGTAAAAAACCCCCTCTCCCTCTCTGCTGAATACTATGTAATCTCCGTCCCGGCGGCTTTCCTTCACTACATAGGCATCATTTTCCTTTACAAGTATCTCGTCTCCGGGAAAAACCGAGTCCGCCCTGTATCTCACGGTATATGACGGGTTGTCCGGGATACCGTATTCATTTTCCACACTGAAGCTGACTGTACGGTATATTCTGCTTCCGCCCGGGATCTGCATGTCAGCTCTCTCTTCATTGTATTTTAGGGTCGTTCCGTCAAAGAACCTGCCGCTTACGATCATTCCCGGCTTTCCGGTCTCATCCGACGCCACGCTGGTTATATAGTCCACATAAATGGTTTCGACCGTGATATTCTGCTGGACATTACTGAGATCCGTGTCATCCCAGTACCCGAACTTTCCTTCCGGGCTCTCCTCGATCTTCGGATAATTGGAGCTGTCCACATTTCCGCCGTATGGCACCTTCATCCTGGCAACGGTCTTGCCGTCGCTCTTGAATACTACGGTCATCTTGCCGAAATCCACCGGGATCCCGTCCATCTTCAGCAGTTCACCGTAGGTAACTGACTGCGCTTCCCTTTCATCGGTCACGCCGTTTATGGCACCCAGCCCCCTGTAAACAAAAACATTACCGCTGACGGTGCCCCTGTCCTTCTCATCAAGATCCGCATTGTCGGTATCCCCGGCAACCGCACCATGGTATTCCTTTTCCGGATCCACTGCGGACAGGCAGACATTATTGATCATGCTCCGGGCTATTCCCGCTATGCCCCCGGCATATTTTTCGCTTACGGCCTCACACTTTGAACGGCAGTCCCTGATAAGCGACCGGCTCTTTCCAACGATACCTCCCGCATAGGAACCGTCTTTCGCTTCTACACGGCCGTAATTGTCCGATGCGATCACGGCTCCGAGATCGGTCCTGCCCGCTATACCGCCGGCACAGTCATTTCGGACGGTTATGTCTCCGGTATTTTTACAGTACAAAATGGTGGCCTTTTCATATCTGTCATAATTCAGGCTCACCTGGCCCTCGGACACCACCTCGAAATCAGAGCGGATACCGCTGTCATCCGTGATGATGCCCACGATACCGCCGCCGTTTATATTGCTCTCTATGTCTCCTTCATTTTCAGAGTACAGCAGTACGCCCTTTTTCAGGTCAGTGCTGTCGTCATCCGAAATATCGTCGAATATATCCTCTATCCCGTCGGTATCATAGACCTTCTGCAGCTCTGTCTGAATCTCCTTATAGCTGTCGGTCATGCTGTCATTAAGGGAATTAAGGGAGGACACCATGCTGTCCACATCAGCACGGAGCTTTGCATCGCTGCCCTTCAGTCCGTCGGACAGCACATCCATCTCGGCAGCCAGCCGGTCGGTCCTTAGCTGTATATCATCGGATGTTATGCGGAAGTCCTTTTTGTAATCGTCCTCACAGCCCCTCAGATAATCATCCAGATCCATGGAAGCGCTTCTCAGTTCTTCCAGATCATCCTCTATATCATCGGCATCCTTATTTAAGCGGACAGCCTTTCTCATAAGGGTATCGACAGCTCCGTTATTCGCGAGGCCGATCTCCTTTAACTTCGGCAGGAACTTCATCATATCCGCTGTAATGCCGGCTGAACGGCTTTCACTCCAGGCTTCCACCAGCTTTGATATGTTGTCGGAATTATCTATGAATACCTGCAGGGCTTCTTTTGTTTCCTTATCATATTTCCGTAAATTGATGGAGTCGGCAATATCTCTGATATTATCGATCTTGCTCTTGATCTCCCTCTCTACGGAATCATCCTTGCATCTGTAGTATTCCTTGTAATACTTGATAAGATCCCGAAGCTCATCCGAGGTGGCCCGTACCGTATCTATGTGACTCTGGGTAAGGTCGTCCTCCGCTCCGAAGTCCTTATGAAAGCTCTCTATCCTGTCTGTCAGTTCCTCCAGGCTCTCGCCGGTCTTATTAAGGGCGTCCTCGGAATATGCATTGACGGCATAGGGCTCAAACTGTCCGGCTATCCCGCCTCCGTTTTTACGGGCGTAAACCCTTCCCCTGTTTTTGCAGCCGCTTATTATTCCGCGGTCATAGCCTGTGATGCCTCCGGTCATATAACCCACATGGGGATATCCTACGGTGGCGTAATTCACCGAGTCCTTTATAAGGCCTGAACAGGCTCCGGCTATGCCGCCGGTGTAATTTATCTCTATACCTTTATCAAATCTCTCAAAAAGGTTTTCATCCTTCAGATCCAGAGTATCCGGGATGAATTTGTCCAGGTCACCTTCCTTGTCCTCATCCGCCTCTCTCTCTTCGGTCATTTCGTGGGCGGTCTTTTCGTTGGCATTGATCTTTCCCCTGTTTATACAGGTCTCGATCGTTCCTTCATTGTACCCGCATATACCGCCGGTTTTCCTGGTAGCGTTAATATAGGCATGATTAACACATTTCCTGATCACGCCGCCTTCCATATTGTGTCCGGCTATTCCTCCCACCATTTCAGAGGCCAGGATCCTGCCGTCAAAGCTTATGTCCTCCAGCGTACCGTAGTTTATTCCTGCGGCGCCTCCTATCTCCGTCATATCGCCGCCGGGTTCCAGGATACCGCTCAGCATCAGGTCCTTTATGTACCCGTCACGGGCCACGGTTCTGATAAATCCGCTCCGGTCCTGACTTCCGTTAAGAGAAAAGCCGGTTATGACATGTCCCTGTCCGTCAAATATGCCGGCAAAGATAGATATCGGCCGGAAATCCGTATCCTTAAGATCCAGATCGTTTTCCAGGACATAGCGGACTCCTCTGGTATAGCTCTCATCCATACTCTTAGCCGAGAGCTCTTTCAGGTCATCAACAGTTTTTATCCGGCGGGTTTCCCTTGGAATCTCCTCCGGGTCTTCGCCGTTTGTCTCAGTTTTTTCACCGGATGCATCCTCTTTTGTTTCGGGAGCTTCCTCCGGCTTTTCGGGTGTTTCCGGCTTTTCTTCGGTCGTTTCCGGCTTTTCGGGTGTTTCCGGCTGAATTTCGGACGCAAAAAGAGCGGAAACCGGTTGAACAGTTCCCGTAAGAGTAAGCGATATTACAAGAGCAGCCGTAAGCCGTCTGAGCCTTGAACGCATTCCCTTTCTCCCCATGCTCTCCCCGAATTTCATCCCACAGGTGAACATCAAAATAACAGTTCACCCAACAGGTAAACATAAAATAGACAGAGATATAATACCTCATATTTACTTGAAAAGCAACTTGTGTTATTAAATCCCATGTTATGTAAACCGAAGTGTTCCCGTCAGTTATATTTTGATTCGGACGCCAAAAGTTCTTGTCCCCACCACAAGCAAGCTTGTGTGGTGACAATTACTTTTGGCGCTTTAATCATATTTTTCTTGACAGATGCATGGCCGGGATGTATTATCAGCTTATCAATTAAACAAATGTTTAATCGTTGAATTATAAAAGGCGGTTGTGAAAGGAGCTGAAATGAAAAAAAGCTATAAGATCGATGTAGACTGCGCTGCCTGCGCACAGAAGATGGAAGACGCCGCAAAGGCCACCGAGGGCGTGAAGGACGCTGTCGTGAATTTCATGGCGTTAAAAATGAAGATAGAATTCGACGAAGGCGCGGATCCCGATGAAGTTATGGACAGGGTTGAGAAAAACTGTAAGGCTGTGGAAGATGACTGCAGCATATTCAGGAACTGAATATGAATAAAAAACAAAAGATCAATCTTATAAGAATACTTGTCGCAGCGGCTCTGATGGCGGTATTTACGGTTATGCCCCTGACAGGCATGCTCCGCTTTGCCGCATTTCTGATCCCCTATCTCATTGTGGGCTACGATGTATTAAAGAAGGCCCTGCACGGCATCATTCACAGGCAGCCCTTTGATGAATGCCTGCTGATGGCGGTGGCCACCATAGGTGCCATAGCGGCGGCTCTTTACAGGAGCGGTGATTATACCGAGGCCGTGGCTGTAATGCTTTTTTATCAGACCGGCGAACTCTTTCAGAGCTATGCAGTCGGAAAGAGCAGAAAAAACATCACGGATCTTATGGACATCTCTCCCGAATCCGCCAATGTTTACGGAGAAAACGGAGAGATCCTGGAAATGGATCCCGATGAGGTTGAGGTAGGAAGCCTGATAGTTGTGCGGCCCGGCGAAAGGATACCGATAGACGGCATAGTAAAGAGCGGCAGTTCCGGGCTGGATACCTCGGCTCTTACCGGCGAATCCATGCCGAGGGAAGTACACCCCGGCGACGAGGTAATAAGCGGCTGCATCAATTTAAGCGGTGCTCTGGAGATTGAAACCACCAGGGAATACTCCGACTCCACCGTGGCGAGAGTCATGGAGCTGATAGAGGATGCGGGATCCAGAAAATCCAAATCCGAGAATTTCATTGCCCGTTTCTCCCGGATCTATACTCCGGTAGTGGTATATGCTGCAATAGCACTGGCTGTGATCCCTCCTGTTTTCCTTACTCTTACGGGAAAAGGCGTCATGTGGACCACCTGGATCTACAGAGCTCTGATATTCCTGGTAATCAGCTGCCCCTGCGCGCTGGTGGTAAGCGTTCCTTTAAGCTTTTTTGCCGGTATAGGCAGTGCGGGTAAAAAGGGTGTTCTGGTGAAGGGCTCCAATTTCCTGGAAGCAATGAGCGAAGTAACGACCATGGTCTTTGATAAAACGGGAACCCTCACTAAGGGCGTATTCGAAGTGGTATCGGTGCATCCAAACGACATAAGCGCCGACGAACTCATACACCTTGCGGCCCATGTGGAGAGATTCTCCGATCACCCCATAGCTCTGTCATTAAAGGCCGCTTACGGCAAAGAAGCTGACGGCTGCATTGTAGAGAGTGCCGAGGAGATCGCCGGACGGGGAATAAGAGCTGTTGTTGAAGGCAGAACCATCTGCGCCGGCAATGAAAAAATGATGAAAGAAGCCGTGAAGGACGGTGTGATCCCTGAATGCAGTAGCTGCCACGATCTTCCGGGAACCGTCATACACATAGCGATAGACGGCAAATACGCAGGTCATGTACTGATCTCTGACGTTATTAAACCCCACAGCAGGGAAGCCATAAAGGCGCTTAAGAAGGCAGGAGTCAGGGAGACCGTCATGCTGACCGGCGACAGGGAGAAAACCGCAGCCAAAGTGGCCGCGGATCTCGATCTGGACAAATACTATGCTGAGCTGCTGCCGGGAGACAAGGTCTCAAAGATAGAGGAGATCATAAACGATAAGAACAGAAACGGGAAGACCGCATTTGTGGGTGACGGTATAAATGACGCCCCTGTGCTTTCCAGGGCGGACGTGGGTATCGCCATGGGAGCCTTCGGTTCTGACGCTGCGATAGAGGCTGCCGATATCGTTCTGATGGATGATGATCCCCTGAAGATTGCCACAGCCATTGCCATATCAAAAAAGACCCTCAGAATAGTAAGGCAGAATATCATATTTGCAATAGGAGTAAAGATTCTCTGTCTGATACTCGGAGCCCTGGGTGTTGCAAATATGTGGACCGCTGTTTTCGCGGATGTGGGCGTAATGGTCATTGCAGTACTAAACGCCATCAGATGTATGATATAATGTCGGAAGTTGCTGATAACAACAGATCAATTCGTCATATCTGTCAGGAGGCGGAATAATGCATATCACTTTTATAGGTTGTGGAAATATGGGCGGCGCAATGATGCAGGGAATACTTGATTCCGGCATATGCAGGGCAGAGGATATCACTGCCGCAGACAAGTCGGATGCGCTGCTGCAAAAGAGAAAAGAAGAACTGAAGGTCAATGTGACCGGAGATAACAGGGCGGCTGCAAAAGAGGCAGACATTCTCTTTCTTTCAGTAAAGCCCCAGTTCTATGAGACGGTCATAGAGGAAATAAAGAACAGCGTCAGGGATGATACCTTGGTAGTGACCATTGCTCCGGGAAAGACCCTTGCCTGGACCGGAGAGAAATTCGGAAAAGACTTAAAGATCGTCCGTATGATGCCGAATACTCCCGCCATGGTCAAGGAAGGGATGATCGGAATGTGCGGAAATGCCCTTGTATCGGATGAAGATATGGAAAATATCCGGAAGATCTGCAGCGGCTTTGCAAAGACCGAAGTTATCGCGGAGAACCTGATGGATGTGGTGACTGCGGTAAGCGGCTCTTCTCCGGCATACGTATTCATGTTCATTGAGGCGATGGCTGATGCGGCGGTAGCAGGCGGAATGCCGAGGGACAAGGCCTATACATTTGCCGCCCAGGCTGTTCTCGGAAGCGCAAAGATGGTACTGGAAACCGGAAAGCATCCCGGTGAATTAAAGGATATGGTATGCTCTCCTGCCGGCACCACGATACAGGCTGTACGCGTCCTTGAGGAAAAGGGCTTCAGAAGCGCAGTTATCGAATGTATGGAAAAATGTCTGGAGATATCCAGAGGACTCTGAACAAATATAATCCGAATAAAGTATTTTTGAAAGTCAGCGGGGACAGGCAATCTCCGCTACTTTTTCTATTGTGTGATGAAGGGATTCTGCAAGACGGGTATCAGCAGCCTTGTAGAGCATTTCTTTTCCCTCCCTGTGGGACACAATGAGACCCGCAGTCTTCAGGAGACGCAGATGGTGGGAAACAGCGGGGCTGGACATACCTACCGCCGCAGCAATATTCGCAACACACTCCTCGGTGTGGCAGAGAAGCCAGAAGATCCTTAAGCGGCTCGGATCGCCAAGCTGCTTCATGGCTCCGGATACCGAAACTATTATCTCCGTTTCGGGAAAATGTGACGCGATCATTTCTGAATTTGAATCATGTTTGTGAGGAAGCTTCGTTGTCATATCAGTATAGCCCTCAGTATTCCGGGGAGCTCATGTTCCCTTTTTCCGGCTCCGAGACCGGTCTTTTTCGGAATGATGATCTCCGGAAGCTCTTTAGATGTCATTACAGCCGCCGCAAAGGCAGCTCCTGTGGGAGTCACATATTCCCCCTGTCTGTCCATTATTGAAAGGGGAAGTTTGTACTTTTCCGCTATATTGAGAACCGCGGGCACGGGAACAGGAAGCACTCCGTGCTGGCAGCGGACGGTGCCGGTACCCTCGCAGATCTTCGGTATGATAACTTCATCTATTTTCAGATTGTCAAAGCAGACCGCAGCAGCCACCACATCCACAATGGAATCAATGGCGCCCACCTCATGAAAATGCACTTCTTCTATCGGCCTGTTATGGGCTTTCGCTTCGGATTCCGCCAGAATGGTAAAGATCTTTACGGCAAGGTCCCTTGCCTTTTCGCTTATATCAAGAGAGTTTATGATCCCGGTAACATCCTTCAGATTCCGGTGATGATGATGGTGGTGATGATGATGCTCCTCATGAGCCTTATCCCCTTTTCCATCGTGGGCTGCAGTATCGGCGTGTCCGTACAGATACTCCATATCGTGGTCATGATTCTCATGGGAATGATTTAGTATAACGTTAAAGTCACAGCAGTCGATCCCGGATTTTTTTACCCGGCTTATCTCCGTGCGGAAGCTCTCATCCTTTATTCCGGAAAGAGCCTTATTTAATATTTCTTCGTCCGCCCCCAGATCCAGCAGGGCCGCAACTGTCATATCTCCGCTGATACCGGAGCTGCATTCGAGATAAAGTGTATTCATTAACTGCCGGCACCGTTCCTTTCCGCAAGCCTGTTTATCTGAACCGCGATATAACCCGCACCGTAACCGTTGTCGATATTGACCGTTGCAATACCGTTGGCACAGGAATTGATCATTGTGAGAAGAGCCGACATCCCGTTAAAGCTGGCGCCGTAGCCCACCGACGTGGGAACCGCGATGACAGGAACAGAAACCAGCCCGCCGATCACGCTCGCAAGAGCCCCTTCCATTCCTGCAACGGCAATAACGCAGTTTGCTTTCTGCAGATCCTCCGTCTTTGACAGGAGGCGGTGGAGCCCGCTCACTCCTACATCATAGATACGTTCAACACGGGAACCGAAGAATTCCGCAGTCTGTGCCGCTTCCTCCGCTACCGGGATATCAGCAGTCCCGGCGCAGCAGACGGCGATATTTCCTATTCTGTCCGTACCCCGGACGCCAATCTTCAGAATCCGTGACACCGGATCGTACTCAATACCTTTTAGCTTTTCCTTCAGGTATTCATACTGCTCCGGAGTGGATCTGGTACCGAAGGCTGAGCCGTCTTCCTCGTACAGCTTTTCGAAGATCTTCAGCAGATGATCTTTTCCCTTCCCTTCGCAGTAAACCACCTCGGGAAAACCGCTCCTTAGTTTCCGGTGGGTATCCAGCCTGGCAAAACCCAGATCCTTAAAAGGCTCCGTACGGAAGTAGGATTCCGCTTCCTCCACCGAGAGCTCGCCATTCTTTACTTTATTTAGAATGTCACGTGCTTCTGTCATAAATCTCTTTCACCCCGAAGCATCCGGAAGGATCTAGTCATCAAAGATCAGGATCCAGCAGGTTCATGATCTCCGGCCTGTCCTCTTCATAGGAAGAAAAGCAGTAGTATCTCATCCCCACAGAACCGGCTCCTTCGCAGTTATCCTGCCTGTCATCAATAAAAAGACACTCCTCCGGGTCAAGCATAAATCTGTCACAGAAAAGCCTGAAAATATCCCTGTCGGGTTTTATCAGCTTTACGTCACAGGAAAAAATACCGCCGTCCATAAGGGGCAGGAAATCCAGCACCTCGGGACGCGCATGCATTACGTGCTTTGAATAATTGGAAAGATACATTATCCTGTATCCCAGTTTCCGCACATCCCTAAGCCAGGGTATGGCGTAACCGCAGCGGAGAACTGCTCTGGAAATGTGGTCGTAACACCATCTGATATATTCAGGCGGAATTCCGGGATCCGCATCCATAAAGGACTGCAGTATCTCGTCCTCCGACATGACCGCCCGGTCGAGTTCTGACCACCGCCCATCACCGTACATGGCGTTTGCGATCCTTAAACCCATTTCCTCTCCGTATCTTTCCTTTACGAATTCCAGGCTCTTAAATCTTATCAGCACATTTCCTATGTCAAAAATAACTGTGCTGATCTTCTTCTCTTCCCCTTCGAAAAAAGAAAAGCTTAAACCGCGCCTTTCTTCTGCCAGAACAGAGAGCATGTTTTTCAGCTTTCCGGTGTATTCACGAATCTGCTCCGGAATACAGCCGCAGTTTATAAACACAAGGTTTATGGGCCGGCTGCTCTCGGATAAACAGTCATGGAGAGCATCCAGATTGCCGCCAAAGTAATCGGGAAGTCTGAGGATATTATGTATGCGGGAAAAAATATCAGACCTGTCCTCCGCACCTTTAAAGTCGATAACGAATTTCAAATAAAACCCCCGTCTCTAAAAATACCCCCAGACATATGCCTGAGGGTTACTATAAGTGCTGGAACGCAGAGTCGAACTGCGGACCTCATCACTACCAATGATGCGCTCTACCTCCTGAGCCATTCCAGCTTACCACGCCCGTCTATCCTACCAAAGTAAAAGAAAAAAGTCAATCATTAAATAATTATCACGTTAACGGTGCATTTTCCAAGCTCTTCCGTAACTCTTTCCTTCATGGCGGCAACAGTCTTTCTGATATCCCTGAAGCATCTGTCGCCGCGGAAAGAAAGCTCTATATCCACATAGATCTTTTCTCCGTTCATACGGCTTTTGATCTCGCCCAGGGTTTCATATTCCTCGTAGAATTCGGACAGGATCTTCAATATCCGGAGCTGGTTTTCTTCATCCAGGGTAAGATCGGTAAGATCTATCAGGGATTTCTTCAGGTTTTTGATAACCAGCAGGGAAAAAGGAATCGCAAGGACTATACTGACAGCCGGAGCAAAGTAGGAGATCCAGGATCTCCCCACAAAGATAATCTCTATTACCAGAGTGATCATGGAAATGATATCGAAAACAAACTCCTTCTGAGCACTGATATAGGCGGTATGGAGCATTTTGCTGTGATTAACGCTTACCAGCTTCTTTTCTTTATTGACGATAAAGATATCGATAAGGAATCCTATGATACTGACTATCAGAGCGAAGAGCAGGTACTCCTCTCCCTCCTCCGATCCGTGCATCAGCTTCCTTACTGCAAACAATACTATACAGAAAAGGCCCGCGAGATCGAACATCTCGCAGCTAAGAGCCGTGATGGCTTCCACCTTTTCTGTACCGTAATTATATTTGAACTTCAGGTTTTTATTCAGCTTCCTGGAGAGTATAAGGAGAATGATACCCGGCACAAATATGCTGGCATTCTCAATAAATTCCAGCCAGAGCACCATGGAACGGCTGGCGCAGGCAGCAACAAATGATGTTACAAAATTGGGTATCTTCCAGATAACCAGCAGAACTGCGATCTTATATTGTTCGGTCAAGGCTTCGGATTTTTTACTCATCACCCTGAATTATACGCTTTTCTGCCCCCGGTTGCCAAGTATTTGATCACTATAAATAAAATTTACAGCAGTCCCTTAATGCATTCCTCTACTTTTGACATGTCCGCAGTAGGCTCAAACCTTGCAGCCACATTGCCTTCCCTGTCGATAATGAACTTCGTAAAATTCCATTTGATATCCGGCTTCTTATCCCAGTCGGGATCCTGATCCGCGAACATCTTTTCAAGAAGTGCTTTGTATTCATGCTCTTCAAATCCCTCAAATCCCTTCTGGGATTTCAGATAGGTATAAAGCGGAAGCTCGTTCTCACCATTCACATCCGACTTCTTCATCTGCGGGAATGTGGTATTGAAGTGAACCGTGCAGAATTCATGGATCTCATCATCACTTCCAGGAGCCTGCCCGCCGAACTGGTTGCAGGGAATGTCCAGTATCTCAAGACCCTTTTCATGATAATCCCTGTACAGCTTTTCAATGGGCTCATACTGGGGAGTGAAGCCGCATCCCGTAGCCGTATTCACCACAAGGATAACCTTTCCTTTGTAATCTGCCAGATTGAGTTCCTCACCCTTGCCTGTTGTTATCTTATAATCGTAGATCATCGCCGTCCTCCTTTAATTGACTTATAGTATGCTTATTCTTCGGTGCTGTTCGTTGTTTAACTTTTACACCATTATATTTTATAAAATCTATTTGTCAAGGGGTAAATTTTATTTTTTCCGGAAACTTTATTCTGTTTCCGGAAAAAAACAAAAGAAAGCCGGCTGTTTCCGCAGCCGGCTTATACACAATACTATATTTGAATGTCAGGATTACTGATTCAGAATTTCCATGGCTTTTTCAAGCTGGTTATCGGTACCGTCCTTCTTGTAGCGGTCCTTGTCGAATTCGACGACCACATCCGGCTCTATGCCGGTTCCCTGGATATTGAGGCCGTTGGGTGTGTAATACTTGGCGTTGGTGAGCTTTATGGCTGAACCGTCGGTCAGGGGATAAATACTCTGCACTATACCCTTGCCGTAAGTGGTGGTACCTACCACCTTGCCGGCGCCATAGTCCTTTAACGCTCCTGTTACAAGCTCGCTCGCGCTGGCGCTTCCGGAATCAACCAGAACCACCATGGGAAGTCCCAGTTCCTCCGGGCTTACCGCATTATAATCGAACCTCTTTCCCTGCTTATCCATCGTATAGGTCACGACGCCGGTTCCGATCAGATCATCCGTGATCCGTACAGCAGCATCAACCATGCCGCCGCCGTTTCCCCGGAGATCCAGGATAAGCTTCTTCATGCCCTTTGACCTCAGGTCGGAAAGGGCGCTTTCAAACTGCCCCACCGTGATATCTTCAAAAGTTCCTATAATTATGTGGCCGGTATTATTTTCCAGCATATTGTGGGATACGGTGACGGACTCCACCTTTTTCCTCGGTATCGTGAATTTCACCTCATCCATGTTTTCACCGCGGAGCATGACAAGTTCGACGCTGGTTCCTTCCCTGCCCCGGACCATATCCACCAGATCAGAGATGTCTATTCCCACAGCGTCATTGCCGTCAACCTTATAGAAAATATCCCCGGGTTCCACGCCGGCTTCCTTTGCAGAGGAATCATCGGAGGCAAAGCCTGACACCTCAAAGAGACCCTGCTCGTTCTCTATGATGGTGACACCTATTCCTTCAAAGGAGCCCTGCTGGGTTTCATGTACCCTGGAATACTCTTTTGCACTGTAGTACTCGGAGTACTTGTCATTAAGGGACTCCACCAGCCCCTTGTACATGCCTTCCGCACGGTCCTCCGGAGTTTCCCCGTCTACACTATCCTCCTGATAATCCAGGTAATAATAGTCTATATAATCATTTAGCAGGTCTATCTTCGCTTTTATCTCGGAGGTGAGAATGGCGCTGTTATCCGGCAAAAATCCCCTGCCCGTTATCAGATTATAAACGGATCCTCCGAAAAGGATGAGTATCAGTATCAGAAGGGCCATCACCAGCCCTGTAATGAGACCGCCCCAAAAGCCCGGTTTTTCTTTCATTATCACACCTACTTCTTTAAGTATTTCCAGGGAGACACATAAGATCCTGACTGTCTGACCCCGAAATGGAGATGGGGACCCGTACTCCTGCCGGTGGAACCCACGGCGGCTATCCTGTCGCCTCTTGAAACCTCCTGTCCAGCAGACACCCCGAGGGATGAGCAGTGCATATATATGCTTATCAGGTCATCTCCATGATCTAACATTATATAATTTCCCATCGAAGGAGAATAATCCGCAGCAATAACCTTGCCGTCATAGGCCGCGAGTACCGGCGAACCGGAAGGAGCCGCAAGATCTATGCCGTTGTGCATCATCTCCACTCCGAGAGTGGGATGCATCCTCATTCCGTAGTCATCGGATACCCTGGTGTAATCGGGAGCCGGAAAGGCGAATTTACCGCCGTCATACTTTCTCCTCTGCTCCTCGGCAAGGGCTGCTTTCTCTGCCTTTATTGCAGCCTCCAGAGCCGCTATCTGAGCGGTCTCTGCAGCTATCATGCTTTCATATTCCTTTATCAGCGCTTCCCTGTCGCCTATAAGCGATTCGTACTTTTCTACCTGTCCGGCCTTTTCATCTATCAGGGAATCCAGCTTCTCTTTTTCTGCTTCCTCTTCTTCCGCCTTTTTCTGAAGGGACTCTTCCTCTTTTTCCAGATTTTTGAGGGCCGCTTCCAGCTTTGCCCTTGCCTCGGCGAATTCCTTCAGCTTTCTTTCATCATATTCCTGTATCTGTTTGATATACTCACTGCGGTTCAGGAACTGCCCGAAATCTTCGGAAGAAAAAAGAAGCTCTGCAAAGGCCTGATCTCCGGCTTCGTACATGAAGCGGATCCGCTTCTTCATATCCTCATATTGAGTCTTTACGTCATCCTTTGCTTCTTTAACATCATTTTCGGCGTCGACGATACGGAGCTCATTTTCGCTGATGGACTGCCTGAGGCGGTCCAGTTCATTCTGCGTCTCATCCGACTGCCGGTCAAGCTCCCTGATATCCGACATCACCTGGTCCTGGGCCGCAGAAAGGGCGTTTATCTCGGATCTTGCCGAATCGCTTCCGCTTTTCAGGGTCGCTCTGTTCTGCTCGGCGTCCTTTACCTCCGCCTCTTTTTTCCGTATGGACTCATTTGTCAGATTTTCACCGGAATAAGAAGAGGAAGAAGATCCTTCTTCTCCCTCACTATTCTTCGAGCTTTCTTTTTTTGCCCCGAACATATATGTCCCGCTGCTCCCTGCTGGAACAAGGATAAGGATGAGGAGCAGAAAACACAGGGCCTGATATATTCTTTTCTTCATACTCTGAGATGTTTGCGGGCTGTTACATAGCTTCCCAGGAATCCTATGCCGGCTCCAAGTATCAGGGATGCGGGCACAAGGGTTGTAAAGATCTCGGTAATGGACAGGAACTGCAAAAGTGAATCCAGTACCGCAAATCTCTCAATCAGATATTCTATTGCTTTCTTGTAAATAACATAGATCGCAGCCAAAGGAATGGAAGCGCCTACAAGTCCCAGGATCATACCCTCTATAACGAAGGGAGCGCGGACCACAAAATCAGTGGCTCCTATAAGCTTCATAATGGATATCTCCTCACGGCGCACTGTGATACCGATGGCAACCGTATTACTGATAAGGAAGATGGATACCGCCAGAAGGACGAGTATTATTCCCATCGAAACATATCCGATAAGGGAATTCACGCTGGTAAGCATTGTTGCCACCACTGCGGACTTCCTCACCTGTCTGACTCCGGGAAGGGACTCGATATAGGTTACCAGATTCTCCTGCATGGAGATATCATTCATGTATATCTCGTAATTGGAGTCCTCCGCCAGGGGATTGTCGTCTCCGAAGCTGTCCACATAATCGCCGAGGTTCTCAGCTTTGAAGGATTCCCATGCCTCCTCTGCGGAAACATATACCACCTTGGAGACCTCCGCTCTTTTAGCGATCTCATCTCCGATGACCTTTATATCCTCATCCGGCAGACCCTCGTCAAAAAAAACCGTGATAGCCACGCCGGCCTGGGCCTGGCGCACGATATTCGAGAAATTCAGTACTATGGAATAAAACATCCCGAATAGAAAAACGCAGGATGCTATCGTCGCTATCGTAGCAAGTGAAAAGATCTTGTTTCTGAATATATTTTTAATGCCCTGTCCCAGAGCATAAAAACAGGCACTAATCTTCATCTATGTATCCGCCTTTTTTCTGATCGCTGACTATCACGCCCTTTTTCATCGTAATGACTCTTTTACGCATCTCGTTTACTATCTCGCGGTTATGGGTCACGATAAGCACCGTGGTTCCGTTTTTATTTATCTGTTCCAGGAGCTTCATTATTTCCCAGGTATTCTTCGGATCCAGATTTCCCGTCGGCTCATCCGCCAGAAGAATGGGAGGATCATTTATGATGGCTCGCGCCAGAGCAACTCTCTGCTGTTCTCCGCCGGACAGTTCCTTCGGCTTGCTCTTGTATTTCTCGGCCAGCCCCACAAGTGACAGCACGCTGGGTACATTCTTTCTGATCTCGCGTCCCGGCACGGAAATAACTCTCTGGGCAAAGGCCACGTTCTCATATACATTCCTGTCTTTCAAGAGACGGAAATCCTGGAACACCACTCCGATACCCCTGCGGTACTTGGGGATCTTGCGGTGCTTTAATTTCACCACATCGGTGTGGTTCACGATTATCTTTCCGCTGGTGGGGGTAAGCTCCCGGAGAAGGAGCTTTATCAGGGTGGATTTACCCGAACCCGAATCTCCTACGATAAAAACAAACTCTCCCTTTTCAATATGCAGGCTCACGTTGTTCAGCGCAGGTGAGCCCATTGAAAATGATTTATTTACATCTTCCAGAATGATCATTTAAAGTACTTTTCCTTTAATAATTTGTATCTTCCATATACTTCATATATTTCGCCACCATAAGGGCGATCTTGAAGGTAATGGCGTCCTCAAAAATCCTGAGATCCAGCCCTGTGGTCTTCTGAAGCTTATCCAGTCTGTATACTAAGGTGTTCCTGTGAATATAGAGCTGGCGGCTTGTTTCGGACACATTGAGGGAGTTCTCGAAAAACTTATTAATGGTGGCCAGTGTCTCATTATCGAATTCCTCGGGAGTCTTCCCCTCAAAGATCTCCTGGATGAACATGCGGCATAAGGGAATCGGCAGCTGATAGATAAGCCTTCCGATGCCAAGGGATGAATATGCTACAACGTTCCTCTCTTCGAAGAATATCTTTCCTACATCCAGAGCCATCTTCGCTTCTTTATACGAGCGGCTCACATCCTTTATATCTTCCACGGTGGTACCGTAGGATATGCGGATCTTTTCCTGTCCGTCCTTCTCCAGACGTTCCAGTATGCCTCCGGCAATATTTTTATTTTCGTCAGCCGGATCATCCGAGGTCATCTCGTGAACCAGTATCACATTCTTCTCATCGACAACGGTCACGAAATCGGTGGGAATGGATATGAAGTGATCTCTCATCACCTCAAGGACCGTGGTATTGGTTTCGCCCTCCGCCTCTACCAGGAATACACTTCTCTTGACATCCGTGGCGATACGGAGTTTCTTCGCCCTGTTAAATATATCCACCAGCAGCAGATTGTCAAGTATAAGGTTCTTGATAAAGTTATCCTTATCAAATCTTTCCTTATACGCAACCAGCAGACTCTGTATCTGGAAGGCCGCAAGCTTGCCTACCATGTAGGCGTCTTCACTGCCTCCGTTGATCACCATCACGTACTCCAGCTGTCCGTCATCATCATGTATTTTGAAGAACTGATAGCCGTGAATCTCCTGGCTGTCAGCCGGAGATGCGGCAAAGGAGGTGATGTCCTGAGGTTCCGCATCCTCTGCCCTGAAAGTATACGAAAGGGGCTTGCCCTCCGTATCAAATACGCACATATCTACTCTGGTGATTTCTTTCAGCCCGTCGATGGTATTCTGCAGTATCTGGTTTGAGATCATATTCCACTCCTTCTCCGTTTTACAAAAGTACCTTCTCTATTTTAATACAAAACGACAAAAAATGGAATACTTTTGCTGATTATTTTTGTGCATTATTTATAGGAGTGTTTTCCTTCTCATAATTGTCCGCGGCTTTCCTGAATACCTTCCTCAGAATAAAGTCCGCAATACCCCCGCGTTTAACGTATCCGCCACTGTCCACGCGGAGGGAGACATCCCTCAGGATCACTATGAGCTGGGTATTGAGCTTCATCCGGTTTTCCCTGATAAAGCTTTCCGCCTCGGGAGTTTCCAGATTCATTATCATCACATCCGGAAGACTGCTGTTGACCTCGTTCACAATGAAATCATCCCCGCCGGCAACCTCATCCTTGGCAATGCCCGAAACGATATTTAATTCTCCGAAAAAGCTGTGGAGAGACGTCTCAAGGTTTTCAAGCTTTGAAGTGTTAGGAGAAATAAGAAATACCGGCCTCCCCTCCTTGGAAAGCTTTCGGAGAAGACCTTTAAGAAAAAGATTGCTCTCAATTTCCCGGGCTCTGTTCCGGCTGTGGACATTGGCGGCTTCCAGTATGTCATTACTGGTCAGCACTACCATATCCATGGACTCCAGATCTTTTTTTACTTCCTCGTCATTTGACGCCAGGAGCAGAGTATCATGGGTAATGAAATCAATGGTATTGCAAATACCATTATTGAGATACATTGTGACTCTCCGCATGGATTCCCTTACGGAATAGTCTTTGAGCTGTATTCCGAGTACGGTAACTTTTCTCATAGGGACTTATTATAACACACATTATTATATTCCTCAAAAAAACACTGTCTGTGTTATAATCCATTGTATGGAGATCTTAAAAAAGACAGAGAAGATAATGACCCCGGAAAGGGTTCTGTTCATAGTGGCGGTGCTCGGCAGCGCCCTCTACATCTCCCTTATCTTTAATGACAACCTCTGGGTGGATGAGGCTTTTACCGCGTCGCTCATCAGACAGAGCTTCCCGGAGATGATAAGGGATACCGTTTCCGATACCCTGCCGCCCTTTTATAATGTTTTTGGTTTTCTTGCGGTATCGCTTTTCGGTTTTTCTTCCGTAGTGCTGAAGTTCTGTTCATGCCTCGCCATGATACTGCTGCTGTTCTTCGGAGGCAGGAAACTCCATACCCTGAAAGGCTTCCGGGCGGCTTTTCTGTATGAGCTTTTTCTTGTCGCCATGCCCCACTTCCTTCATTACGGCGTCGAGATCCGTATGTACAGTTGGGGAGTATTTTCCTGCGGCATGGCTGCCCTTTATTTTCTTGAAATTCCTGAAAACAGGTCCGCATTCCGCGGCTTCACGCTCTTTTCCGTTTTCTCGGGCTATATTCACCACTTTGCCCTGGTTTCCTGCGGTATGCTGTGGCTTATACTGCTGTTTTCCTATGTATTAAAGAAGAATAAGGAAGATATCATCCTTTTCTTTAAATACCTCGGGCTGTTCCTTATACTGTATCTCCCGGGACTGATACTCACCTTTTATCAGATAAAGAACGCAAGCTCCTATTTTTCCATGGCGCCCCTGTCGTTAAAAAGCTTCATAAGCGACATCCGCTTCCCTTTTGTAACGAATATAACGCCCCTGTCTGCACTGCTGCTGCTTATGGCAGTCTTTGCAGCGGCACTTCCCTTTATACGGAAAAGCGTGAAGGATTCCTCACAGGGGCTGCTGCTCATGTCAGCGATATACCTTACTCTCTGCTTTGCCTATGCGGTATCGGTGATAAGCGGAAGGAGCCTCTTTACCGCGAGATACCTGGTGCCCTGCCTTTCCATATTCTGGCTCGGAACAGCCTTGCTCTCTGATGAAGCGCTTTCCTTCTTCGGAGACAAAAGCCCGGTGGCACCGGTTCTGATCGCCCTCATAGCCGTAACCCTTGTCACAGGGTATCTAATGACCTTCAGAGAAGAATACTCTCCCGGCGCAGAGCAGATGAAAGCTTTCTTTAATGAAAATATAAAGAGCGGCGACGCCATCATAATAAATGAGGATGTGCCGGAGATTGAGATATGTTTCAGATATTATTTTCCGGATCTGCTAAAGACCGGATGGAAAAATGCCGATAATATTAATGGAACTATCTGGTATCTCGTTCGCGAGGGATCCGGAGACGTTCTTGAAAACGCAGATACCCCGGGTTATAATCTGGAATACATCTGTGACTTTTTCTTTGACCGCTATTCCTTCTCCCTTTACAGGGCGGATAAGCGTTAAAGAAAAAAATAATTTTAAGAAGGGGGTGGACATATGGATGTGTCATCTCTTGCGATGCCCGATATTGCCGGACTGTCTATGGTTCTGGCGAGAAATGAGACCCTGCAGGATGTAGGGACCGCTCTTCTTTCGAATGCCCTGGACGTTCAGAAGAGCATGGGGCAGGAAACAGTCAGAATGATGGAGCAATCCGTCAACCCTGGCGTAGGCGCAAACATCGATATCCGCGCTTAGGTTATCGGCACAAGGCAGGGAGGGTTTTTCTGCGGCAGCAGCTGCGGAGAGATCCTCCTGAATCGCCTGTGATAAACACCTACATCTGCAGAACCGCCGTTACTCCCATTTCCACAACTGCGATAACTATTCCGATCACCACGGGAACCGTCCATACGGGCGGTCTTTTTACTATCGCGGTATTTCCGTCACTGGTAACTATCTTCAAATCCTTTGAATGAAATATGCGATGCAGCCTGAACTGTCCGCCGGGCTCATTTTTGGCAATGAGCTTCAGCATGAATACCGCAAGGGTTGTAAACAGCACTGACAATATCGCGTAGAAAGCAAAGGTATAGAGAATATCCGTTTTGGAATAAACGCTGTCGTATGCGTCCGGCATATATTTATCCACCAGAAAGGCACCGGCCACTCCCCCGAAATTTATCATAAAATGCCCTATTATCCCGGGCCACAGACTGTTGGTAACCTCGTCCATGATACCGAAGGCTATTCCGAGAACAATGGCATAGCTCATCTGATTGAGATTCAGATGCATGAGCCCGAAAAGAAGCGCCTGCAGCACTATGGCGGACAGGAGTCTTCCGGACTTCCGGAGTCCCGCATAGATTATTCCGCGGAAAGCCAGTTCCTCGGCCAGGGGTCCGATAACGGCCATGACCATAGCTACGAAAAAAAAGGAGCTGTCCTCATTTATATACTCCTTTGCAATATCTGCAGCCGCATTCTCCGAAAAGAGAAGGGAAAGCGCATTTACCGCAGATACCAGGGGCTCGATGCAGATCATGAAAATGACCACATAGATCCAGGTGGAGACCTTCAGCTTCCTGAAGCGGAATATCTCTCCCACTTCCGATCCGCAGACCGTGGCTACTATAAGCCCCGGCAGCAGAACTATGCTCTCGCTAAGGAGAATGTTCTGAAAAATGGACAGCGTGACAGAGCCTCCTCTCCATGCCACTAAGGACACCAGAAAAGAGACTCCGAGAAAGATCAGCATTATCAAAGTGAATACTATGCCGGATCTGACCGGCGTCATACCCTTGATTTTCACTGGTTCATCATGAAGTTAACGAGCTTATCGATATCCTCAGGCTCATAAGCAACTATTTCCAGCTCGGAAATAGTTCCGTCCGAAAAGATATTTGCCATTGAAACATACTGGGAGAGCTTGCTCTTCAGATTCAGGCGGTCACCCTCACCTGTAACCAGCTCAACCTTGCCCTTGCAGCTATCAACCACCTTAAAGAACTTATCGATGTCTGTAATATTTGTTACTTTCATTTACTAACTCCTTTCCCGGCATACGCCTTGTTTTATAGTGTATCATCTTTTTCAAGTCTTGCAACCTCTTCTATGCTATCCGCCGTGATATGCACCCTTCCTTCTTTTAGGAGATGGCCCACCGCCCTTTTGAAAGCGGCTTTACTCATCCTGAAGGTCTCCCTGATGAGCTCCGGGTCGGCTTTGTCCGTAAAGGGTATCCTGCCGTCATGTCCGGCAAGGTATGCGATCAGTGTTTCTCCGTCCTCATTCATCTGAAGATAGGCTTTTTTCCTGATGGAAAGATTTAGCTTCCCGTCTTCCAGCACCTTTGTGACCCGGGCGTTGATACGTTCTCCTTCCCTTGCTTCCCCGTTAAACTCCTTAGCCGGGATCAGTCCGGAATACATATCATCCACAGCCACAAACGCGCCGAAATTCCGGCTTATCTGATAGAGGGTTCCCGTCACCTCATCCTCCGCTTTGTAGGGAGAATCCGTGGACAGGTGCTCATATATCTTCATAGTGGCGGCAAGACGGCCGCTCTTATCCACATACATGGATGCCAGAACATAGCTTCCCTCTTCCGCCCTGTATGTCTGCTCAGAAAACGGAAGGAGAAGATCACGTTCAAGACCGATGTCCAAAAAGGCACCGATCTTCGATACTTCCTTTATTTTCAGTCTCCTGACTTCTCCAAGGGTTATAAGGGGTTTTGCCGTTGTTGCGATAAGCCTGTCTTCCGAATCCCTGTAGATAAAACAGGATATCCTGCTTCCCACTGATGCCCCGGAAGGAACCTGGGACGATGGCAGCAGTACGCTCTGTCCGTCTCCCTTTGTCCCGGTCTCATCCTCCGAAAGGTATGCTCCCTGGGGAAGGATTCTCGCAATCTTCAGCTCACTGATCTTTCCTAATTCAATCATTTATTCAACAGATTTGTTCTTACTATCTGTTCCAAAACATTAGCCGTGCCTTCTATACCGAATCTCTCGGTATTAATAAGGATATCCTTATGGGCCGGATCATCCTGCATATATCCGGCATAGTGGGAATAATAATTATTACGGGCCTTTTCCGCCTTGGGTATCACTTTTTTGGCCTCTTCTTCCGACATTTTGAGATATGCCACGCAGTTATGGATCCTGTATTCCAGGGGCGAATAGAGGTACACATGAAGGGCATTTTCCCGGCTCCTCAATACAAAGTCAGCGCAGCGTCCCACTATTATACAGGACTCTCTCTCCGCCAGCCTCTGTATCACATGGGACTGGGCCGCAAAGATCTTGTCCTGCTTGCTTCTGGGACCGTTTCCCAGGGGATAGAGCTTATCGAATATGGAATCCCGGCCGCCGTCCTTCAGTTCTTCCTCTTCAAGGACTTCAGCCGCGGGGATCTGCAGTTCTTCTGCAGCCTTGTCCACCAGATCCCTGTTAAAGTATTCTATTCCCAGTTTCTGTGCCAGTTTCTCCGCAACAGGAAGTCCCGCTGCACCAAACTGTCTTGCAATAGTAATAACGTAATTCATGTTACTCCCCTAAATATGCCTTTCTTATAGAATCATTATTCAGCAGTTCCTCCGCCTTCCCTGACGTGGTAATGGTGCCTGTTTCCAGAACATAGGCCCTGTCAGCTATATTAAGGGCTTTCCTCGCATTCTGCTCCACCAGCAGCACCGTTGTGCCGTCTTCATGCACCTGTCTTATTATATCAAAAACTTCGTTAACCATGATAGGAGACAGTCCCATGGAGGGTTCGTCGAGAAGCAGGATATCCGGCTTTGACATAAGGGCCCGTCCCATGGCCAGCATCTGCTGCTCACCTCCGGACAGGGTACCCGACACCTGTCCCCGTCTTTCCTTTAATCTGGGGAACCTGTCAAATACCATTTCCATTGTGGAAGCGATCTCTCCCTTGTCCTTTCTGGTATAGGCTCCCATGCGGAGGTTGTCTTCCACGGTCATATCCGCAAAAACACGCCGTCCCTCCGGAACCTGGGAAAGTCCTAAAGCCACTCTTTTATGTCCCGGAACATGGCTGATGTCGTTTCCGTTAAACAGTATCTCTCCGCTCTTTGGCTCTATAAGCCCGGATATCGTATGAAGGGTCGTGGTCTTTCCTGCACCGTTAGCGCCGATCAGTGCCACTATCTCACCCTTGTCCACACTGAAATTTATGCCCTTCAGGGCCTGTATCACACCGTAATATACGCTTAAGTCTTTAATCGTTAAGAGCATCACTCATCCCCCAGATATGCCCTGATAACCTCAGGATCAGAAAGAACTTCCTTTGTTTCTCCCTGTAACAGGACCTTGCCGAAATTAAGCACCGTTAATGACTCGCAGATGCCGGAAACCAGCTTCATATCATGCTCGATAAGGAGAATGGTCATCTTGAATTTATCCCTTATCAGACTGATGGTTTCCATGAGCTCCGCTGTTTCATTGGGGTTCATTCCCGCTGCAGGCTCATCTAAAAGAAGGATCTTCGGACCCGTGGCCATAGCCCTTGCAATCTCCAGCTTCCTCTGCTGTCCATACGGCAGATTGGATGAAAGGATCGGGGATACCGTATCCAGATCAAAGACCCTCAGGATCTCCATAGCCCTTTCATTCATCGCGCTTTCCACGGAGGCGTACCTGCCGCAGTGGAACATGGATTCAAAGGTCGAATACTTAAAGCTCCCGTGAAGAGCGGTTTTTACATTGTCAAGCACGGACAGTTGATGGAAAAGCCTGATATTCTGGAAGGTTCTGGCGATACCGTCCCGGTTTATCTCCTCGGTACGGTGTCCGGTAATATCATTGCCATCAAGTATTATGCTTCCCTTTGTGGGCTTATACACTCCTGTCAGGAGGTTGAATACTGTGGTCTTTCCCGCTCCGTTGGGGCCGATCAGGCCGTAGAGCTGTCCCCTCTCGATTGACAGATTGAAGTCCTCGACCGCATGAAGTCCGCCGAAGGTTATGCTCAAATCTTTTACTTCAAGCAGCGCCATTTTTTAACCTCCTTCTCAGACTGTCGAAGAACTCCGTTCTCTTCTCAATAGCCTTCGGTGCCCAGTTGATGATCATAACGGCAATGAGGACTATGGAATAGATCAGCATTCTGTACTTGTTGAGTCCCCTTAAGAGCTCGGGCAGGAGATAGAGAACTGCCGCAGCTATAACGGATCCTCTTATGTTTCCTATGCCTCCCAGCACCACATATACCAGGATCATAATGGATACGTTGTATCCGAAGTACTGGCTGGTAGACTGCAGGGTTGCGATATTATGCGAGAAGATGACCCCGGCCATTCCGGCAATGGCTGCGGATATGACGAAAGCCAGCATCTTGTACTTCGTTACCGGAATACCTATGGACTCGGCAGCAATGCGGTTATCCCTTATGGACATAACAGCCCGGCCGTCCCTGGAATCGATAAAATTCTGCACCACTACGAGGGAGAGGATCAGGAGTATTATTGCTATAGTGAAATTGGAGTCATGGGGAGTT
>JAIKXV010000136.1 GCA_024683935.1 Lachnospiraceae bacterium
TTTCCTCTATCGCAAGCCAGACAAACCTCCTTTCACTAAATGCTTCAATCGAGGCAGCAAGAGCAGGAGAAGCCGGACGCGGATTCGCAGTTGTTGCGGAAGAGATCGGAAAGCTGGCTGACGATTCCAGGATCATGGCAGAAGAGATCCGTAAGGAAATGGATGTACTCCTTCAGCAGTCCGGCGCGGCTGTTGGCGTTGCAGACGAAGTACGTCAGGGCAACATGGAGCAGCAGACCGCTCTCGGTGAGACCATTGAATCCATTAACGGAATGATAACCGATATCAACGATACGGTAGGCGGGGTACAGCTGATCTCAGAAGGCGCTGAGACCTGTGACAACTCAAAGAATACCGTTGTTGATGCAATGAGTGCACTGTCTGCCATATCTGAAGAAAATGCCGCATCCAGTGAGGAGACGGGAGCTTCCATGGAAGAGCTTTCAGCTACCGTTACTACCCTTGCGGGAGAGGCTAACGATCTGAAGGATATAGCAAGAAAGCTTAACGACGAGATGTCGTTCTTTAAGAATTAGAGGTAAATGGCACCGGAATCAGTGTCTAAAAATAGAAAACGTGACATTTTAAAAGCGGGAGGCATATTCATTATCTGCCTCTCCGCTTTTCTTGTTGTCCTTTTTGTCATGTACAACTACTACCGGGATATCAGGAAGAGCGGTGCGCGTACCGCTGCCGAATCGGCTGAGTCCCGGCTGATAGAATATATAGACACGGGCATGTACTGTACGGACATGATGAATATCATATGCACGGAATACGGCATCAGGGACAAGGAAAAGATCGATTCCGCCTGTGAGAAGTTCATGAGCCAGAGCACGGATGTTTTGAAGATGGTCATGATCTTTAACGGAGGGGAGCTGGAATATATCTACCCTTCGGACGCCAGGGGAGTCATAGTTCCGGACCTTGTGACAGAGGGAAATACCCTTTCCCATGAAGCCAATTATTCCAGGATCAGCGGCGGCAAGATAATATCCGATACCTTTAATCTGTTAAGCGGCGAAAAGGTTTTTGCTATAATCCAGTTCTTTAAGGAGAATACCGGTATTCCGAACGACCGGGAAGGAAACGCAGGACACGCCGTAGTCATAATAGACGAAGAAGAACTGATGAGAAAAGCCGGGGTTTATGACATTGAAACCTTAGGCTATTACTACAGGCTGTACCGCACCAATCCCGCCGGAGGCAAGACTCAGACCCTGGCATCCTTCGGGGAAACCTACATGCATGACCCCATTATCGTGGATAAGAAGATGCCGAACGGTGAGCAGTGGCACCTCCTTATCAGCCTTATAGGCGGATGGGTTAACAATGCGGAAAAAACCGCGGGTGTGATGGTGGCTGTTGCCTTAGCCTTCCTTATCTCCTTTGTTTTCTATCTCTTTATCTCACTTAAAGGCAGGGAAGAGGAATTAAAAGGCCTGTCCTACTCGGATCCCCTTACAAAGATCAGGAATTCCAGGGCTTACAGCGATTCATTGGAGGAGCTGAAGGCCAACAGGGATAAATACGGAATTATTTACATAGACCTCAATGATTTCAAGAGGATAAACGATTCCTACGGCCACAAGACCGGAGACGAGATACTGCATATCACTGCCGAAAGACTGGCAAATACGATACGCCAGGGCGATACGGTTTACAGGATAGGCGGTGACGAATTTGCGGTCATCATACACGGAGATCATGAGCGCAGCTTCTATGAGGGCATAATAAAGAGGATGAAGGATGCGATGAACCGGAAGATCACGGTTTCAGGTAAGTCCGTAAATGTTTCGATAAGCTGCGGCTTTGCCCGTTATCCCGAGGACGGTACCGACTACCAGTCCGTTATTCAGGTGGCGGATTCCGAAATGTACAAGGATAAGGCCATACAGAAGAACGGGGATTTAGGCGGATCCTACTGGCTGGATCATGACGTAATGACCGGTCTCTTTAACAGGGACGGCTTCCACAAGGCTGTGTTCCAGTATCTGAAAGAAAACAGTGTTTCCGAATATCTGATGATAAGCACGGATGTGAGGAACTTCAAGATAATAAACCAGCTCTACGGCATGGGCAAGGGGAATGAGATCATCGTAAAGGAAGCGAGGATCCTTACCCAGGAGTACGGAGAAAGAGGGGCGAAGATCGCCCGTATCAACGGTGACCATTTTGCGATCCTTATGGACAGGGATCTTTTCAATGAAGATGAATTTATGTCCCTTATCAATGATTTCTCAAAGCATGCCGTGGGCGATGGCTACCGCATGATAATAAAGGTCGGGGTCTATGAGGTCACCGATACCGATATGAGTCCCTCGATAATGCTGGATAAGACTTCCATGGCGTTAAAGAGCGTTTACAATGACGAGGAAACGGAGATAGTCTACTATACGGATGATATGATGAAGGACACCCTTATAGAGAATGACGTCCTGTCACGCTTTGATAACGCCCTTAAGAACAATGAATTCAAGATGTATCTGCAGCCCCAGGTCGACAAGGACGGAAATCTTCTCGGTGCGGAGGCACTTGCCCGCTGGGTTTCAGATGGCAAGGTGGTGGCTCCCGGAGAATTCATCCCCATATTGGAAAAGACCAATCAGATATACAGGCTGGACGAGGTTATCTGGGAAGAGGCAGCAAAGAAGCTTAACGACTGGAAGGGTACTCCCCTTGAGAATATGACGATATCCGTAAATATCTCCCCGAAGGATCTTTATTACCTTGATATAGAGCAGAGCCTCAGGGAACTAAGGGCAAGGTATGACCTGACTCCAGAAAAGCTGAAGTTAGAGATCACCGAGACTGCGGTGATGCTGGACCGTTCGGACGGATCGAAGCTCGTGGACAAGCTGCAGGAACAGGGCTTTGAAGTGGAGATGGATGACTTCGGCAGCGGATATTCCTCCCTTAACATGCTGAAGGATATCAAGATTGACGTTCTGAAGATCGATATGGGCTTCCTGAATGAGACCGAGGATGAGAGGAGGGCTTCCGTTATTCTGGATTCCGTTATAACTATGGCGAAGCGTCTCGGCATGACGGTCATCGCCGAGGGAGTGGAGAGCAAGAAGCAGCTTAAATTCTTATCGGATATGGGCTGTGATATCTTCCAGGGATTCTATTTCTCGAAGCCGGTATCGCCGGAGAGCTTTGAGTTGGTGTATAAAGATATAGAAACTGTTTGAAGTATCAGTTTGTAAGAGGGTACTCGCAGGTGTAGGGCCACTTATTTGCATAGGGGAAGGTGTTATACCTTAAGTACTCATATTCTTCACCGCGCCGGGCGGCGTTATTCTTAATCGCTTCTTTAACCGCATTTGATATCTCGGGTTCCACGCCGTAAAGCGCATACTGGTTTATCTTTGTGACAGTTCCCGGTATCTCGGCCTTATCCAGGGCCTGGGGAAAGCAGATAAGCGTTGTCATATCCTTGTCATAGAGACAGTAGGAAAAGGATGAGAAATAGGGGTTTCCCGGAGCTACCTCGATGAACTTCAGATCAACCTGGTTTCTGAAGGTGTCCGATGCGATGGATTCTATGCCTTCTCCGATATGAATGCCCATTACATTGTTATTCGGACGCATGGAATGATTGTCCAGCTTTGTGAGGGCAGGACCGTTTATCTCCCCGTAGACAGTAAGAGGGAGACAGAAAAAAGTTATCAATATCAGTATAAGTGATACGGTTTTTTTCATCTGTTTTCAAATCCCCCAAATAATGATAAAATATAGTTTGGTTAATTATACCATAAATCGAAACGGAACGGTTCTTAAACTAAATGAAGAAACGATTTCTGGTTTTTGGCGGCATTTTCATAGTTTCTCTTGTGGTACTTCTTGTGGGCACCATTCTTTTTGCCGCGAAAAAAACCGTAGTTAAGGAAGAATTCAAGGTAGGCCTCATATTAAACGGCGGCCACGACGACCGGGGATTGTCCGAGGTGCACTATGATCCTCTTTATAACATTATAAAGAGAAAGCACATGGTACTGGAGTATTTTGAGAATGTTCCCGTTGACAGTACTGCCTGTGACAAAATGGAGGAACTGATAAGAGACGGCTGCTCCCTTATTGTGTTGGACTCTGCTTTTTATGAGGCGTACGCCAGATCTGTTTCCATAGAACATCCGGATGTGAATTTTATCTGTTTTTACGGAAACAGTTATATGGATAATTTCCTGACCTTTGCCGGGAGGCTTTATCAGGCTCATTATCTTACCGGGATCGTGGCCGGGCTTCAGACCGAAAGCAACTGTATCGGTTTTTGCTCCCAGAACATGGATCCGATACTGATAACCGGTATCAACGCCTTCACCATAGGGGTAAAGAAAGTGAACCCCGAGGCAAAAGTATATGTGAAAATTTCAGATGGCGATATTAATGAAAAGGACGCTTTAGATTTAATAAATAACAGAAACGTGGATATTCTGGCCTGCGACGGTGTTAATGACAGTGTTCTGAAGGTTGCCGAGGAAAACAATGTGTGGAGTATCGGCATGCATTTTGATAACAGTGACCGCTATCCGAATACCTTCCTTACCGGAGCGTTATTGGATTTCCGGGATTTTTACGGGGATCAGATATCCAGATGTGAAAGAGGTATATTTGCCGGAGAAACTCTCAATATAGGCATAGATGACAATGCAGTGGATATAGTTCCCTTAACACGGCACGTAAAGAGCGGCATAGCACGGGTTGTGGAACAGGAGAGAAAGCTCATGAAGGAGCGGAAGTTTGATGTGTTCTACGGTCCGATTATCGATACAAAAGGCGATATACGGGTCAATTCCTTTGAATCCATTCCGGATAAGGAAGTTCTTTACAATCAGGACTGGTTTGTTTCTGGAGTAGTGATAGATGAATAAAGACAAGAACGAATTTTTCATACATCTGCTCTTTGCCCTTGTATTTATAGCCTTATCCCTTCTTCTTTACTATACCATTACGACCTTTGGCCTCGGAAAAGGTGATGAAAGGATCAAGGTAGGATTTATCCTGGACGGCGACCGGGAGGACAACGGCTGGAACCAGGTCAATGCCGACGGGATATACGAAGCCAGGGATAATCTGGATTTCGATCTGATGCTGGCCGACAATATCAACGGTTCCGAGCTTAATCTTTACAAGGCTGTAAAGGAAATGCAGGACGAGGGCTGCCATGTGGTGGTACTCAGCAGCAGTAATTTTGAGAGCCTGATGGAGAAGTATTCCGGAGAGTTTTCGGACATTACTTTTTTCTGCAACGCCCCCACAAAGGGAGTGCTGAACTTTGTTAACTATTCTTCAAGATTATACCAGGTGAGATATCTGTCCGGCGTCATTGCGGGAATGATGACGAAGACCAATAATATCGGATACGTGGCATCCATTCAGAATGCGGATACAAACACAGGTATTAATGCCTTTGCTTTAGGTGCAGAGAAGGTGAACGCCAATGTCCATGTCCATGTGATGTTCATCGGCAGCTACTCCGACAGGGAAAAGGAGATGGAGTACGCTGACAGGATGATAAAGGAAATGGACTGCGATATCATTACTGACCATACAAATACAAATAACGCGCTGGAGACAGCCTTTGCAAATAATGCGTATTATATAGGCTGCCATAAATCCAGCGGCAGTCCCAGGGAACTTATAAGTGTGGACACCGACTGGGGCAAGGTCTATACGGAACTTATAAAAGAATATATGCGTGGAAATGTCGTGACTAACAGCGGCTACTGGTATGGCATAGAGGATGATTACGTAAAGCTCGGTTTTTGTTCTTATTTAGTGCCATCCTATGTGCTGGACAAGATGGAATCAGAGAAAAGACTGATAGTTTCCGGAAGAGATGTTTTCACTAATATGATAAGGGATAATAAGGGTAATGTTATCTGCCGTTCGGGAGAGGTTATTCCGGACGATATACTGAACAGTGATATGGACTGGTATGTCCGGGGAGTAAATATAATAGATGAACAGGATCAGTGAGAGAATAAGGATTATAATCGTCTGGATCCTTTTTATAATGGTTTTTATTGTGGCGGGTATTCTGCTGAATAACCGTCTGAGCACGATACTTAAAGAGTATGCCAACAGTCAGGTTTGTGCCCAGGCGGATTATGTCGCGTCGGCCGTTTCCGATGAGCTTTTCAGGGAAATAGACAAGCTCCGCTACATTTCGAAGGTTGTAGAGAGCCACGGCAGTGCGGATAAGCATGCCCTTGATGCAGTCCGCACCGACAATAAGCACCAGTCCATGGGTCTGCAGGCTTTAGGCGGCAACGCCATCAGCGGAGAAGCACTGGATGTTTCGGTTTTTTCAGGAATTCAGGATGCCTTCCGCGGAAATACCTCCATGACCTATGTGAAAAACGAAGGAATGCTCTTTTCCTGTCCGGTATATAACAAAAAGAATGTAAAGTACGTGGTTTACGAGCTTTTTGACGAGTACGGCTTAAGGGATACCTTCTCCCTGCTGTCAAAGGACAACAGGAAGATAGTCATAACCACCAGGGGCGGCGACATCATCATGCCCTTCAGCGATGTGACCGATAACGAGGTGGCATATTTTGAGAGCAGGAACTACAGGGATATATTTAATGACCTTAGCCGCAGCATGGAATTAAGATCCGCAGCGGCGGATTTCTACACTATCGGCGGTGAGACCTTTATCTTCTTTACCGCAGATATCCCCTACACTCCTTTCCGTCTCCAGGGTTACATGGAACCCGATATGATAACGAGCGGACTCATGGAGGCGTCCACCATTGTAATCTATGCTTTTGCATTCCTGCTGATCCTGTATGCTGTCGGCAGTCTCTATCTCATCATTGCAACCGAGAAGGCTGAGGAGAGTGATGCGCTGAGAAAGGCAAAGCAGCAGGCGGAGGACGCAAACCGTGCAAAGAGCGACTTCCTTGCCAGCATGTCGCATGAGATCAGGACGCCCATCAATGCTGTTCTCGGTATGGATGAAATGATCATCCGTGAGAGTGACAATGAGCATATTCTGGAATACGCCACCAATATAAACAACGCGGGCAAGTCTCTGCTTAATCTCATTAACGATATCCTGGATTTCTCAAAGATAGAGGCCGGAAAGATGGAGATCCTTTCCGACGAATACAAGACCAGCTTCCTTATTACGGACCTCGTGAACATGGTGGCTGTCCGTGCCCACAATAAGGGTCTGGAATTCATTGTGAACGCAGATCCCCAGCTGCCCTCCGTTCTTCTCGGTGATGAGGAGAGGGTTAAGCAGTGTATCCTGAATATCCTTACCAACGCGGTTAAATATACGGAAAAGGGCAGCGTTACCTTTAACTTGGGCTTTGAAAAAGCGTCTGATGATGAGATCCTGCTGGATGTCAGCGTTAAGGATACGGGTATCGGTATCAAGCCCGCGGATCAGGAGAGGCTGTTCTCGCCCTTTGAACGTGTGGATCTTCAGAGGAATAGAAGTGTCGAGGGTACCGGTTTGGGACTCAGCATCGTAAAGAACCTCCTGAATCTCATGGGCACCCAGCTCGAGCTTAGCAGTGAATACGGCAAGGGTTCCGAATTCTCCTTCAGGCTGAAGCAGAGGGTTATGGAATGGAAGAGCATGGGCGACTTTGCAGAGGCCTATAAGAAGTCCATCCTTACCCAGAATAAGTACACCGAGCTCTTCCGCGCACCGGATGCATCACTTCTCGTTGTGGATGATACTGAGATGAACCTTACCGTATTCAAGGGTCTCTTAAAGAAGACCAGGATCCGAATAGATACGGCGCTCAGTGGTAATGATGCTTTGAAGCTTGTAAGATCGCATCACTATGACCTGATGTTCATCGACCACCGTATGCCGGTTATGGACGGTATAGATACCCTGAAGGCTATGAATGAGATGAGCGACAACAAGTGCAAGGGCGTGCCCTGCATAGCGTTCACTGCCAACGCCGGAGCCGGTTCCAGGGATAAGTACAGGAGCTACGGCTTTGATGATTATATTTCCAAGCCGGTTTCTCCTTCCGAACTGGAGGAACTTATCATCAAGTACCTGCCGCCTGATAAGATAGAGATCATCGATCCCGATGAGGCTGCTGAAGGCGGAGACAAGAATGATGTGGCCGAGAATGACGAGAAATTCATCAAGTCATACCAGGCTGCAGAAAACCTAAGCTACAATGTGGCGATCGCAAGCTGCGGAGATACTGCGGTTCTTAAGGATTCGGCAATTACCTTCTATAAGACTATAGATGAAAGGGCTGAGGAGATCAGAACCCTTGCTGACAAGAACGATATCAAGAATTACACGATCAAGGTTCACGCCCTGAAGAGTTCCGCGAGGATCGTAGGTGCGGTTAACCTTTCCGTGAAGGCAGAGTATTTGGAGCGCTGCGGCAACGAGAACAAGGTTGACGAGATCATGGAGAAGACGGATGAGCTCCTGGAAGATTATCTCGCACTGAAGAGCTCCATGAGCTTCATCTACACCGATTATCTGAAGAAGGACGAATCCGACGGTGAAGCTGCGCTTCGGAATCTCTTTAAGGAGGCGCTCCGCAGGGAGACCCTTATGAGCTTTATCCTCAATGTCAGGAATGCTGTTGAGAACTTTGATTATGACAGCATTACGGGAGACATTCAGCTTATCCGGGAGTACAAGCTTACGGCCGAGCTGGAGGCGGAGCTTGACAGGCTTGCGGATGGAGCGGACAGCCTGGACGAAGAGAAGGTGATGAAGAGCCTGGATAAACTGGAGAAGATACTTTGATTTTTGATTATTTTTAATCCGTTATATATAGTGAATGATCAGGTCTCGGGACGCTTGCGCTCTGAGACAAAACGCAGCGGTACTAACACTGCAAAAGACACAGTGTAAGTACCGGCGTTTTGTACAGCCCGATCCCTGACCATTCACTATATATAACTCATTGGGATTATGAAAAATATAATCCCGTCCTTCCGGATGAGAAGAACGGGATTGACATAAGCCGCTAGACAGACTCGAACTGTCGACCTACGCATTACGAATGCGTCGCTCTACCGACTGAGCCATAGCGGCAGGTTTATATGGCTTTTTTAAAGCTTTTATAGTTTACTATATGGAGTTATAAAAATCAAGAGCATTGTCATCCGTCGCGTTGCCTGGGATGACAACGTCAGATTATAATACATATTAGAAAGGAAGGTAATGTAATGAAGATCAGTGATTCTGTGAAGTATGTGGGGGTTAATGACCATGAGGTGGATCTCTTTGAGGGGCAGTACGATGTACCGAATGGCATGGCTTACAATTCCTATGTGATCGAGGATGAGAAGACCGTGGTTATGGACACGGTGGACATCAATTTTAAGGATGAGTGGCTTTCAAATATTGAAAAGGTTCTTAACGGCAAGAAGCCGGATTATTTAGTGGTTTCACACATGGAGCCGGATCATTCCGCAAATATAAGGAATTTCCTGGACAAATATCCGGATACTACTGTGGTGGGCAATGCCCAGACCTTCAATATGATGGGACAGTTCTTTGAGCTTCCCTCAGAAATGAAAAAGCTGGTGGTTAAGAACGGCGATACCCTGGAAGTCGGTAAGAATACCCTGACCTTTGTTTTTGCTCCCATGGTGCACTGGCCGGAGGTTATGGTCAGCTACATGACGCCGGAGAATGTACTGTTTTCCGCTGATGCATTCGGAAAGTTCGGAGCCCTTGATGTGGATGAGGACTGGGCCTGCGAAGCAAGGCGTTATTATTTCGGAATAGTAGGAAAGTACGGTGCCCAGGCACAGAATCTCCTGAAGGCTGCTTCCGGTCTGAAGATAGATGTTATCTGTCCTCTGCACGGCCCTGTTCTTACTGAGAATTTAGGATATTATTTGGATCTCTATGACAAGTGGTCTTCATATACTCCGGAAAACGAGGGTATCTTTATCGCTTATACCTCGGTTTACGGCCACACGAAGGAGGCTGCGGAGCTCTTAAAGGATGCCCTTGAAAAGAAGGGCGCTCCCAAGGTTTCCGTTGCGGATCTTGCAAGGGATGACATGGCTGAATGTGTGGAGGATGCTTTCAGATACGACAGGCTGGTGCTTGCTACGCCTACATATAACGGAGATGTTTTCCCCTTCATGAGAACCTTTATTGACGGGCTTTTAGAGAGGAATTACCAGAAGAGGAAGATCGGTATCATTGAGAACGGCACCTGGGCGCCCATGGCTGCGAAGGTTATCAAGGGTATGTTCGAAAAGAGCAAGGATATCACCTTTGCGGAGCCGGTGGTTACGATCAAGTCCGCGCTGAATGACGCCAGCAGGGCACAGGTGGAAAGCCTGGCGGATGCGTTGATTGGGTGAGATTGTTCGCGTAGCTTTTATGCTCGTGTCGGACAGGTCCTCTGAATATTTAATAATACAGCGATTGCTCCGTTGCTTTCGCAACTCCCGCAATCGCTGCGCCCTGCACTCGCAAAACAGCAATGCTCACATTCGTTCGCATTACTGTTTTACTCGTGCATGGCAAGTTCTCTAATAGAGCCGTAAAATACCAGGCAAGCCTGGATTTTACGGCTCTATTGAGAACATTATTAAAGCAGGGTACGGGAGTCGAACCCGCCTCCTCAGCTTGGGAAGCTGATATACTACCGATGTACTAACCCTGCTTGAAAATATAAGGCTTTGGGCTTGGCTCAAAGCTTTTTTATATTAGTATATTTGTAAAACAAAGTCAAATATGAACCAGGGGGACGGGGTTAGCGGTTCATTACATCCGCAAAATGAAGCTTTTAAATGACGATGAACTGGAGCGGGTTTCAGGCGGAGCAACATGTGATCTGTTTAATTCATAAGCGGATCTTCGTCGGACTGGCGGCAGTTCATAAACGTCCTTATTGTAGTAGGTATATAGAAAATTCGTGTCCACTTTGGCACCTGAATGTTGCCATTCTCCCTGTATAGTCATAGCCTATGAACTTTATAGCTTCGCTGCCGCAAAAGGCACATGAATTATCCCGAAAATTTATTTTACCTATGCTGTTAAATAGATTCAAAAGATTATCAGAATTATTGTTTCCGCCACTCACCTGTGCCAGCTCGTCATCACTTAAAAGCATTCCGGCTTTTTTGATGGCATCCCTTGCCTCTTCATTTGTCTCTGCATTTTCCACTTTTTTCTAAAGAGTTCCTATAAGCTTCATAAGTATACCATCCCCAAAAACTGTATTTTATATACGATGGAACAGCGGACTGTGGCAGTTCTTTATATGAGGTTAGAAAAAAGGTGAAAATGCAAAAAAGTCACACATATTGAAAAATCTGCGTTGCAGCAACTCTGCAACGCAAGCACCTTAAGATATGTTATACTATGTACAGATAAAATTTCTTATTTTTGGGTGGAGCATGAATATACTGATCATTATGCCGGAAGACGGGATGGCGGAGGAGTTTGAGAGCCTTCTGAAAGAGGATCCGGCTGTAAATATAATAACTACTGACAGTGAAGACGAGGGGTTTAAGTATCTCTGCAGCGGTGAATTCAAGATTTCCGCTGTTCTTGAAGACCTGCCCATGGCCAGGCAGAATTCTTTTTCCCTTATAAATAAGATAAATGCTGATCCTATCTTTGCGTCCATTCCGGTGATCGCGATCTCCGAGAATGCTGTCACCGAAGAAGATGCGGACTGCTTTGAGCAGGGCTTTTCCGACATTCTGACCCCGCCGGGGATCTCTCGCCATGTGATAAAGCGGATCAATAACGCCATAGACGCCAAGGATTCCTTGAGCTTTTCCGAGATAGAAAGGATGCTGAAGGAGCTTCCTTCAAATATTTACCTGAAGGATGCAAAGGGTAAATATGTTTTCGCAACGCACTACTGGCATCATCTGAATCAGGCGGGAGATCCGGGCTGGACGATAAGGGGCAAGACGGATTATGAGATCCGTAAAGACAAGGCGAATGCCATCAGAGCGATGGAAAGTGATAAAAAGATCATTGAGACCGGAGAGGGTACGAGCTACGTTATCGAGGAGAATGATGATGGAATACAGGAATTCCTGCAGCTTATAAAGCGGCCCCTCTTTGATGAAAACGGCAAGGTTACAGGCATCATTGCCCTCATTAACGATGTGACCGAGATCGAGCTTCTTAAGAAGGAACTGGAGGAGCGCACAAAGACGGATCCCTTGACCCACCTTCTAAACAAGTCCGCGACAGAGGAACTTATCAGCATGCTGGTAAGAAACCAGAGCGGACGCGGAGGAAATAACAAGACCTGCGCCCTGCTGATGATAGACGTCGATAAGTTTAAAATGGTGAATGACATTTTCGGACACATGGTGGGAGACCACGTGCTGGCTTTAATAGGACGCCTTATCAGAGAGAGCTTTAAGGGAATGGATGTGGCCGGACGCATAGGCGGCGATGAATTCATGGTATATCTGCGGGATGTGGGTTCTGCAGAAAATGCAGGTATTCTTGCAAATCTTCTGAATGAGAACGTGAAAAAGAACTTTGAAGGGGAGGAAATTGAAGGATATGTTTCGCTTTCCATAGGGATTTCTGTTTTCCCGGATCACGGAAAAAGCTTTGAAGAGCTTTATCATGCGGCGGATATTGCCTTATACCACGTTAAGGAAAACGGAAGGGATTCATTCCATATATTTGACGGAAGTGAAAAAAAAGAGTAACGGATGTAAGATCCTTCGCTTCGCTCAGGATGACAAATAAATGTTCAGGGTGACAGAAAGCGCTTATGATTATGGGAAGTGATTCAGTATGGAAAGGATGATGTATGGCGGGTAAGATTGCGGATGATGTAATTGAAATACTTATAAGTACGGCTCACGATATGCAGCAGAAATCCTATGCTCCTTATTCGGGATTTTCGGTGGGGGCTGCGCTGCTTACAAAGGACGGAAAGATATACAGGGGCTGCAATATAGAGAATGCAGCCTATTCGCCTTCGAATTGTGCGGAGAGGACTGCTTTTTTCAAGGCTGTTTCCGAAGGAGAAAGGGAATTTAAGGCCATAGCGATAGTGGGCGGAAAAGACAGGGAAATAGGGGAGCTCTGTTTCCCCTGCGGAGTCTGCCGTCAGGTCATGGCTGAATTCTGTGAACCGGACGACTTTCTTATCATTACCAGGGACAGTGCAGGTACCACGGTACAGAGAAGCTTACGCGAACTTCTGCCGGATTCCTTTACCCTGTGAGCTGCAAAGAGCATACCATTCCGGGTCAATTTGACAAAAAATAAAAACAATGGCATTATTTTATGATACAAAAAGGAAAAGTGTCTCAATGGACATTTTCCCGGCGCAAGCAGTTATTTACACAGTAAATTAGAGAATTGCGATTTTTATAGAATTGCGGGAGTTGCTGAAAGCAATAGAGTAATTCAAATTTGAACTTGTTTGAAGCAAGAAATATTTTTAAGGATTTATTTGTATGGATAATTTAGGCGGACTTAGTCCTGAACAGCAGGCATTATTTGCCAGTATAATGGGTAATTCATCGCAGGTTGCGGCTCAGAATCCTGTTATTCCTGCTATGCCTGAGGCTGCGCCCGTGACTCCGGCTCCTGCGCCTGCACCGGCAGCACCGGCCGGCGGCGGAGATGACGGCAGGGTATTAAGCCAGGCTGAGATAGATGCTCTGATCGCATCAATGGCAAATTAGGGGGCATATATATGCCTACGGTAAAGGTAAAGGGCAGCTTCCCAGTCGAGGATTTACCTATAATCCCCATGGCGGTTTTGGAATGCTTTTTCGCCATTATGTTCTTTACCTGCAGATCAGCCGGTGTTTTTTTGGCAGAAGTTGGTTTCGGACTTATCTGGTTTTTCCTGACGGTTTTTATCTGGCTGAAAGCCCAGTTCTGTGTAACCGGAGTGATAGTAACCAGACATTACATAGTGCTGAAGCACGGCCACGAGATCAAGCACCAGATACCGTTGGCAGAAGTAAGATCTGTGGAGGTCGGAAAGACCGGAAAGGTTTCGATAAAGGGTTCCAAAAAGAATTATTCGGTTGGAAAAATGCGGCAGGCTATCGCCTTTGAGCGAATGATAAATAAAATGTTGGAAGAATGATTTACCCGGCTTATTCAGTCGGGTTTTTATACGTTTAATCATGCAGGGGTTATGAAGCTAAGGGACAGAATAGCAAATTTCATACATTTTGATGAGAGAGCTGAGTTTAACGGCCGGTGGTATACCGGTAAGAAGTGCCCTCCGGAGCTCTGCGAAAAGTGCGGGAGCAAACCGGACCATGAGGCAGTGGTGCAGAATCTCTCGGAGAACGTGAATGAAACCGGATTTCTTTATATGTTCTTAAAGCTGGTGCGCTCGAATATCCGTACCAAGCTTCCCTACGGAACCAGGATGGTTGCTCTGATCGTGGATGAGACCGGGGAGGAAGTGAGGCGCTTTAAGGAGACCGAAGCCTCGGAAGATAAATTCATGAATGTCTTAAAGTTCTGCTCCGTAAAGCATGTTATCGTAAGGGTGATCTTTTTCAAGGATTCAATGAAGTTCCGGATCCCCATGACCTTTGACTTCCGCTGAAGTGCCGCCGGGATCAGATAGATTTGTCTAATGACGCTTTCATTATAGTTTCCAGCTCTTTAGCCCGGGAGAACCAGCTATGGCTTTCCTTTGCCCTTCTGTATCCCGCTTCTGCGATCTCCTTCATTTTCTGCTTATCTTCTGAAAGCTTAATGTACTTTTCACCCAGACTCTCAGTATCGGCAATATCAAAAAATACGATATCCTTCATATCCGTGAACTGCCGGAGCAGGGCTTCGGAAGTGTCTGAAAGGCAGAGAGCCCCGTTAAGGCAGGTGTTATATACCCTGTCGTGGCCGCCCTTTTTGAACCAGGGCATGACATTGAGGGAGACTCTCGCATTTGCGATGGCCTTCAGGCAGCGGATGGAATCCACATTTCCCATATTTATGATGTTTTCAGGATGCCTGCAGTCAAGCTCGTCATAGCCTGCGCCGTAAACCGTGATCTTTGATCCCGCATCCGCTATGGCGGCCACAGCCTTTCCACGGTAGTAATGGCGCACCATGAGATCGAGGAAGATCATGTTTTCAAGGCAGTCCCGGAGATAGGGGTCGTCCGCCTCGTCCCCGAATTCCTTTTTTATCTTATTTATCGCGGTGTATTCCAAGGTGTCGTGGGGGTTGTCCTTTAACTCCTCATAGAGCTCCATGTAAAAATCTATGACGGTCTGTTCGCAGCCCTTCAGGTATTTTAAGAAGAACTCCGGCCTCATGTAATTGCCGCAGAAGATGATATCGTCCCTTCTCTCTTCAAAGGACAGCAGGTCTTCGTATCCGGTATCCCTTATTGTCATACCCTTTTCATAAACGCCGGATTCGTAGGGGATCAGCTGCGTGCCGCCGAGATAGATCACATTTGAAGCATTTATTTCCGGGAAAAAGCGATCCATGTAGGCGGCATGGTTTTCGTCTATCGAGATCTGGATATAGTTGTCCGGAATATTGACGAATTCCTTATGGTAGTAATAAGGGTGGTCGACAACGATATTGATTATCGGGATGCCGGTTCTTTTCAGATACACCGGGTCTTTTCCGTTTTTTTCGCAGAGTATGGGATCATTTATCATCCCGTTGAAATTGAAGGAGAGAAATACTGTATTTCCGATGTCAACGAAGGAGTCGAGCTTTTTCTTTGAAGTGATGGGGTCGGCGCAGTCGTAGATAAAGATATCGTGTCCCAGCATATCAAATATTTTCGCGAGCTCAAAGGAGAAAAATTCCTGACTCTCCACTGTATTTTTAAATAGAACGATCTTCATATGACTTCACTTTATTATTATAATTATATGATATGACGGCAGCACCAATATAATATTAGCATATATCAACAGCATTTCAAGCAATATTCGAAAATTTGTTCGATTATTATTGTATTTGCCCTTGAGGTATGATAAAATCACAAGATATGGCGGTAAGGCCATAAAATTATACAGCTATTAGTATTTAGGGTCTGTTCAGAAATGAACAGCTCCTCAGGAGAGAAAATGTCAGAAGCAGTGAATTATGACGAGGCCTCGATACAGGTCCTGGAGGGACTGGAGCCCGTCAGATTAAGACCCGGCATGTATATCGGCAGTACGGGGAGCCGGGGACTGAACCATCTGGTTTATGAGATCGTAGATAATTCCGTGGACGAGCATCTGACCGGCAACTGCAGTCAGATAAAGGTCACCCTGAATCCCGACGGCAGCGCGACGGTGGAGGACAACGGCCGCGGTATTCCGGTGGGAATGCATGAAAAGGGAGTAAGCGCAGAGCGAGTGGTGCTGACAACCCTGCACGCCGGCGGAAAATTTGATGATACCGTATATAAGACCAGCGGTGGACTCCACGGTGTGGGTTCATCCGTAGTAAACGCCCTGTCGGAGTGGCTGGACATCACGATTTACAGGGAAGGCCTGATAAACCACGACAGATACGAAAGGGGAAAGCCGACTGTTGAACTGATAAACGGCCTGCTGCCCTGCCTCGGCACCACCAGAAAGACCGGCACGAAGATAAGCTTTAAGCCGGATCCCGAGATCTTTGATACCGTCCGCTTCAAGTCGGAGGAGATAAAGAGCCGTCTTCATGAGACCGCCTACCTCAATCCCGAGCTTACCCTTATCTTCAGGGACGACCGGGAAGGAAAGGGCGAAGAGGAGGTCTTTAACGAGCCTGACGGCATAAAGGGCTTTGTCCGTGACATGAATAAATCCAGGGATGTGGTCACTCCCGTCATCTATTTCAGCGGCGAATCCGAAAATGTGCAGGTAGAGTGCGCTTTTCAGTATATTAACGAGTTCCATGAAGAGGTTCTCGGTTTCTGCAACAATATATTCAATTCCGAGGGAGGTTCGCATCTTACGGGCTTTAAGTCCACCTTCACCACAGTACTGAACAGCTATGCAAGAGAGCTTGGTGTCTTAAAGGAAAAGGACGCCAATTTTAACGGTGCGGATATACGTAACGGAATGACCGGCGTGATCAGTATAAAGCACCCGGATCCGAGGTTTGAGGGACAGACCAAGACGAAGCTTGATAACCAGGATGCGGCGAGGGCCGTGGGAAAGGTCACCGGAGACGAGATCCAGCTTTTCTTCGACAGGAATATAGACGTATTAAAGTCCATATTAGAGTGCGCCGAAAAGGCCGCGAAGATCAGGAAGACCGAGGAAAAGGCAAAGACCAATCTCCTGCAGAAGCAGAAGTATTCCTTTGATTCCAACGGAAAGCTTGCTAACTGCGTAAGCAAGGATGCTTCAAAGTGCGAGATCTTCATAGTGGAGGGAGATTCCGCCGGAGGATCCGCCAAGACCGCGAGGGACAGGATGTATCAGGCCATCCTTCCGATAAGGGGAAAGATCCTGAACGTGGAAAAGGCGTCAATTGACAAGATCCTTGCTAATGTAGAGATAAAGGCCATGATAAATGCTTTCGGCTGCGGATTTTCCGAGGGCTACGGCCAGGACTTTGACATTACGAAGCTCCGCTACGACAAGATAATCATCATGGCGGATGCGGACGTGGACGGCGCCCATATAGCGACGCTCCTCCTCACTTTGTTTTACCGCTTCATGCCTGCCCTTATTTACGAAGGGCATGTTTATATAGCCATGCCTCCCCTTTACAAGGCGCAGCCCGCAAAGGGAAAGGAAGAGTACCTCTATGACGACCATGCCCTTGATGAATACAGGAAGAAGCACAAGGGCAGCTTTACGCTGCAGCGCTACAAGGGTCTCGGTGAGATGGATGCGGAGCAGCTCTGGGAGACCACGCTGGATCCGGAGAGGCGGCTCTTAAAGCAGGTGAATATTGATGATGCCCGTATGGCAAGCTCGGTGACAGAGCTCCTCATGGGAAATGACGTGCCTCCGAGGAAGGAATTTATTTACGCCCACGCCAGGGACGCCGAGCTGGATATATAAGGAATTTATTTACGCCCATGCCAGGGACGCCGGGCTGGATATATAAATCTGTGAGAGAAATACATGTCATCCTGAGAGGCAGGATCAGGCATACATAATGCTCCGGATGACAAAGGGGAAAAAATGTCTACTAAGATACAGGAACAGATAATCGGAACCGAGTATTCCGAGATAATGCAGAAAAATTACATCGACTATGCGATGTCGGTCATAGTGGCGAGAGCACTGCCGGATATCAGGGACGGCCTGAAGCCGGTACAGCGCCGGACGCTTTACGATATGAGCGAACTGAATATCAGGCATGACAGGCCTTACAGAAAGTGCGCGAGGATCGTGGGTGACACGATGGGTAAGTATCATCCCCACGGTGACAGCTCCATTTACGAGGCTTTGGTGGTTTTAGCCCAGGCCTTTAAGAAGGGGCAGGTGCTGATAGACGGCCACGGAAACTTTGGCTCGATAGAGGGAGACGGCGCTGCGGCCATGCGATATACCGAGGCCAGGCTCCATAAGATCACCGAAGAAGTCTTTCTTTCGGATCTCGACAAGGACACGGTGGACTTCGTTCCTAATTTCGATGAGACGGAGAAGGAGCCCGAGGTACTGCCGGTAAAGATACCGAATTTCCTGATAAACGGATCCGAAGGTATAGCCGTCGGCATGGCGACCTCCACCCCTCCCCATAATTTAAGGGAAGTGATAGAGGCCGAAAAAGCCTATCTGAAAAACAGGGATATCACCACAGCCGAACTTATGGAATACATCAAGGGACCGGATTTCCCCACCGGCGGCATAGTGGTTAATAAGGATGACCTCCTTAATATCTATGAGACCGGAGAAGGAAAGATAAAGCTCAGAGGCCGGGTTGTTGTGGAGGATGTAAAGGGCGGCAGGCAGAATCTCGTTGTGACCGAGATCCCCTACACGATGATAGGAGCCGGCATCGGCAAATTCATGTCGGATGTGGCGGCATTGGTGGAGAACCGGAAGACCGCCGATATTTCCGATATTTCCAACCAGTCGGATAAGGAAGGCACCAGGATAGTTATAGAATTAAAGAAGGGTGCCGATCCCGAAAACATAAAGAATCTTCTGTACCAGAAGACCAGGCTCGAAGATACCTTCGGCGTAAATATGCTGGCAGTATCGAACGGACGCCCGGAGACTATGGGCTTGAGGCAGATCCTTGCGAGCCACGCGGGTTTCCTCTTTGAGATCAATACCCGTAAATATACCGAGCTCCTCAGAAAGGACAGGGAAAAGAAGGAAATAGAAGAGGGCCTTATCAGGGCGGTGGATGTTATTGACATCATTATCGCAGCCCTCCGCGGTTCCAAGAGCCGCGCTGACGCCCTCAACTGCCTGATGACCGGAAATACGGAAAATATAAGCTTCCGCAGGGCAGAGGATGAGCTTATGGCCCAGAATTTCTCCTTTACGGAAAGACAGGCCAATGCGATCCTCGATATGAGGCTGCACAGACTTATAGGCCTTGAGATAGAGGCTCTTATAAAGGAGCATGACGAGACCTTGAAACGCATTTCCGAATATGAGGATCTTCTTACCCACTCCGATTCCATGAGAAAAGCGATCATCAAGGATCTCGACAGGTATTCAAAGGAATACGGCCGTGACAGAAGGACAGCCGTGGAAAACGCCAGCGCTGCCGTATTTGAAGAGAAGCCGATAGAGGAGATGGATGTATTCTTCCTGCTGGACCGCTTCGGCTACGCCCATACCGTGGACAAGGCCACTTTTGAAAGAAATGAGGAGGCTGCAAGGTCCGAGAATAAATACTGCATAAGCGTGAAGAATACCGGAAGGATCATGATATTCACCGGGGAGGGACAGGCGCATCTTATCAAGGTTTCCGATGTTCCCCACGGGAAATTCCGCGATAAGGGAAAACCCATCGACAATATCAGCAATTTTGACAGCTCCAAAGAGGAGATAATCTATATCGAAGATCTGGAAGTTATCCTCCGCTCAAAGCTTCTTTTCCTTACGAAAAAGGCCTTCGGCAAAGTGGTGGACGGCAGTGAATTCGATGTGTCAAAGAGGAGTGTCGCGGCCACGAACCTTAGTGTCGGAGACAGCGTACTGATTATCACCCCCCTGAATGACGAGACCAGACAGATACTGCTGCAGACCGTAAAGGGCTTCTTCCTCCGATTTGCATTGGAAGAGATTCCTGAAAAGAAGAAGGGGGCTGTCGGCGTCCGAACGATGAAGCTTTCAGAGGGGGACAGCGTGGAAAACGCATACCTTATGAATTATGCGGATGAGAGAACCATTGAATACAAGGGGATTGACCTGCCCCTTACCTATGTAAAGAATACCCACAGGGATACCAAGGGTACGAAGATCAGGGTGTGATATGAGAGTAATAGCCGGAAGCGCCAGGAGACTGCAATTAAAAACCTTAGAGGGGATGGACACCAGGCCCACCCAGGACATTATAAAGGAAACCCTTTTTAATGTTATACAGAATCAGGTTCCGGGTTCCAGATTCCTGGATCTCTTCGCGGGAAGCGGTGCTATAGGCATAGAAGCACTGTCCAGGGAGGCCAGGGAAGCTTATTTTGTGGAGCAGAACAGAAAAGCCGTTAAGATCATAGAAGAAAATCTGAAATTTACCAGGCTGCATGACAGGTCAACGGTTATCACCGGGGATGTGATCGTAGCCCTTAACCAGATAGAAAAAACCGGCGTTTTCGATATTATCCACATGGATCCGCCCTATGAAGCGGGCCTTGAAAAAAATGTGCTTAGCTATCTTTCCTCTTCAAAGCTTGTGGGAGAGGACACTCTTATCATCATAGAAGCTTCAAACAAAACCGACCTTTCATATATTGAGGATTTGGGGTATATTATAGAGAAAGAAAAAATCTATAAACATAACAGGCATTTATTCTTGAAAAGGAAAGCAAATGAGTAAAGCTATCTACCCCGGATCCTTTGATCCGGCAACAAAGGGGCATTTGGATATCATAAGGCGTGCCGCCAAAATGTTTGACAAACTGACGGTAAGCGTTCTCAACAATTCGGAAAAGAGCCCGTTGTTTTCCGTTGATGAACGTGTTAATATGTTACGCGGGATTTGCCGGGACATACCAAACGTGGAGATCGATTCCTTTTCCGGACTGACAGCGGATTACGCGAAAAAGACCGGAACCGATGTGATAATCAGAGGTCTCCGGGCCATCACGGACTTTGAGTATGAACTGCAGATGGCACAGACCAACAGAAAGATCCTTAAAAGTCTCGATACGGTTTTCCTGACCACCAGTCTGGAATATGCGTATCTGTCCTCCTCTATCGTCAGGGAAGTGGCTTCCTACGGCGGTGACATCAGCGAATTTGTCACAGAGGATGTAGCGGAAGAAGTGTATAAGAAACTACGGGGAGAATCTAATGGTAAGTAAGATTGAGCAGATAATCGAAGAAATGGAAGAGCTTATCGACAACTGTAAGTATGCTACCTTTTCCAGCACCAAGATACTGGTGGACAAGGAGGAGATAGATGAGCTTCTTCATGAATTAAAGACCCATACGCCTGATGAGATCATGCGCTGTCAGAAGATCATCAGCAATAAAGAGGCCATTATAGAGGACGCCCATGCCAAGGCAGACGCCCTGATAAAGGGAGCCCAGGAATTCTCTGACCAGATGGTGAGCGAGCATGAGATACTCCAGCAGGCATATACCCAGGCCGGAGAGATAGTGAATCAGGCGAAGTACCAGGCTCAGGAGATCATGAGCAGTGCTACCGTGCAGGCTGAGAATATCCAGTCCAGCGCCATACAGTACACGGATGATTCCCTGGCGAATATACAGCAGATACTCATGGCTTCCATTCAGGAAACCCAGGAGAATAACAATAATCTGATACAGAATCTGTCCCAGATCTTAAATGTGGTAAATGCGAACAGGGCAGAGCTCCATCCGGATGAGGACGAGCTCGCAAGAAATGCAGCGATAGCCGAGAGAGCCGAGGCTGAAAGGCTTATGGCGGAGGCACAGAATCCCGGAGCTGTCGGCGCTGATCAGGCAGTCCAGTATGCGGCGCCTGCAGAAGCAGTAAATGAAGATCCCGCACCCGCGTCGGCTCCCGCACCAGCTCCTGTCAGATCCGATTCTTCCATTGCTGCGGAGAACAGCATTCAGAATACTTCCGGGGCAGCTCCTGCCGCAGGCGGAAATGCAGCAGCCGCCGAGGCTCCTGCGCCCTCACCCAAAGCTTCAGGCCGTACTTTTAAGGGCGGCATTTCCAAGGCTATCCTTGAAGCAAAGGAGTAAGGTAAGGAATGGGAGTATTATCCGAAATAGAGCCTAAAGAGGTTTTTAAGTATTTTGAAGAAATAAGCATGATCCCCAGAGGATCCCACAATACTGCGGGGATCTCTGCGTATCTTTATAAATTCGCCGTTGATAACGGCTTTAAGGCGAGGCAGGATGAGCTTGGGAACGTGGTCGTATTTGTCCCCGCGAGCCCCGGTTACGAGGACAAAAAGGCTGTCATCCTTCAGGGCCATATGGATATGGTCTGCGAAAAGGCCTCGGATTCAAAGCATGATTTCTTAAAAGATCCCTTAGACATAAGAGTAATGGATGACGAGATCTTCGCTAAAGGCACTACCCTTGGCGGAGATAACGGCATTGCTTTAGCATATGCAATGGCTGCGGCTACGGATAAAACATATAAGCATCCGGCACTGGAGCTTATTTTCACCGTTGATGAGGAAGTGGGCATGGAAGGAGCCGTGGGACTCGATACATCTGACCTCAGGGCCGCATATATGCTGAACCTCGATACGGAGGAGGAGGGTGAATTTGTCACCAGCTCCGCCGGTGGACTGAATGCGGTTATGTCCGTCCCCGTAAAATACAAGAAGATGACCGGGGAAGAATATAAGATCATTATAAGCGGCCTGAAAGGCGGCCACTCCGGTACGGAGATAGACAGGTATCATGCAAACGCCATCATCATAATGGGAAGGCTGCTCCATTTCCTGCACTCCAGGAAGGTGGATTTCCATATCTCCGGTCTTGACGGCGGGCTTATGAACAACGCGATCCCCAGGGATGCGGACTGCGATGTGCTGCTTTCAAAGGATGACATGGATTCCTTCGAGGGGCTTATCAGCGAGTTTGAAAGCACGATAAAGAATGAATACCGCTCCACGGAAGACAATATAATGATCTACTGTGACCACATGGGTACAGCGGAAAAGGAAGTGCTCCATAAAAAGCATGAGGAGAGGGTGATCTTCCTCTTAAATACCGTTCCTGACGGAGTACAGAGGGTGTGCCAGGATGAGGCCACCAAAGGGCTGGTGGAGACATCGCTTAATAACGGCATAATGAGGCTTACAGAAAAGGACTTTTATCTGAACGCCTCGGTCAGAAGCTCTATTTCATCAGCAAAGCAGGCGCTTTCCGACAAGCTGAAATTCCTTACGGAGACCATTGGTGGAACCTATGCTTCAAGCGGTGATTATCCCGCATGGGAATTTAACGACGATTCCTATCTCCTTAAAAAGACGAAGGAAGTTTTTACAGCCCAGTACGGGCACGAGCCGAAGGTGGTCGGGATACACGCAGGAATAGAGTGCGGTATCTTCTATGAAAAAATGCCGGGGCTCGATATCCTGTCCATCGGACCGGATATGAAGGGTGTGCATACGCCCCAGGAGAAGCTCTATATCGGTTCGGTAAAAAGGACCTGGGAGCTTATCAAAGGGGTGCTTGAGAATCTCTGAAATATGGGAATAAAGATTGAAAATATAGAAGCGGCGCTTTTTGACTTGGACGGCACGCTGGCAGACTCAATGTGGATGTGGGGCGATATCGACGAGGAAATGCTTAGAAAAAGGGGCATCCCCTATGATAAGAATTTACAGGCGGAGATAGAAGGCCTTTCATATGATGAGACCGTCGTCTATATGAAGGATAAATACAATTTCAGGGAGAGCATTGAGGAGATCAAGGAAGAGATCCATCTCCTGGCGATAGATAAGTACGAGTACGAGGTGACGTATAAGCCGGGCGCGCTGGAATTCCTGAAGGAATGCAGGAAATGCGGTATTAAATGCGGAATGTCCACCAGCAACAGCCAGGAGCTGCTGGACGCCTGCGAGAGGAATCTCCGCTTCATGCAGTATTTTGATTCCGTAAGGACTACGAACGAGGTGGAAAGGAGTAAGCCCTTTCCCGACTGCTACCTCCTGAACGCAGAGGATTTAGGGGTGAAGCCGGAAAAATGCGTGGTATTTGAGGATATCATTCCGGGCATTCAGGCCGGACTGTCGGCAGGAATGAGGGTGATAGCCGTAAAGGACAAGTATTCCATCCCCGTTGAAGAGGAAAAGAAAAAAATCTCACACGGATTTATAGAGGATTTCCGGGAACTGATCATTTAGATCATATCCCGGATTTTTTATTATGATTTTTTTTTGATACAATTCACTTCTCATAGTATTGTAGTCTGTGCTATACTGTGTTCAGGTACCCTCGGGTGCCATAGGAGTTTTGCGTTTATGAAAAAATCGGTTGTCTGTTGTCTGCTGCTCACCATGGCGGTTTTATCGGGGTGCGGCGGACTATTTGTCGGCTATGACGATCTACCGGCTGATTCTGACCTGAGGGTCGAAGAAGAGGTTAAGGAAGTGATACCGCCCGGAGCCATAGCCGGAAATATTTATCTGAATCTTTCGGGAATTACCTTAAATGATCCGGTGCTTAATCTCCATGCTCTTACAAAGGAGGAGGCACTGAAAAAGATCAGGGGAATGTATGATTTTTCCCTTAAGGTAAATAATTCCAATCCTGATTCGGAGGAATTCAGGGCTTATGCTCTTTCGTCCGCAGCTCAGGAGGGAAACAGACGTCCCTATGATCAGGATACGGTTTCGGAGGATATTATAGGTTCCGCTTCAAATATCGAAGGGGACAGCTATGAGCTTCCGGATATCATAGCTGATGAAGCTGAGAAGCTTATAAACGAGATCTATGACGAGCATCTCGGGGACGGAACCGACACGGAGTTCAGCTATACGCTTGATATTCCGTATAAGGAGTATGCGGAGTTTTATGCGAAGCTTCTCCATGACGCATGGAGCGCCGACGCTGCGGTTAATGTGATAACCGGATTTACCAGCGAGGAAAATGAGTTCCTTTTCGGCGGAGGACATGAGGGATACGAGGTAGACCGGGAGAAGCTCGCGCAGGATATAGAAGATCGCTTTAATACCAGGGATTTTGTTTCGGAGATAGAGGCTGAAGGAAAGCGTTTCTCGGTTTCTTCCGATGAACTGAAGGAGCAGTACAGGGATATTGCTTCGTATAAGACCCACACCACTAACATAGCTGTCAGAAATAAGAATGTTTCCCTGGCGGCCGACTCCATAAACGGCACGATCGTGCAGCCCGGAGAGGAATTCTCCTATAACGGCACAGTCGGAAAGAGGACGAAGGAAAAGGGCTACGGAGAGGCCGGAGCGTATCTGAACGGAGAAGTGGTGCAGGAGATAGGCGGCGGAGTGTGCCAGGTGTCCACGACCCTTTACAATGCGGTTTTCCGTGCGGGATTAAAAAGCACGGAGCGGACGAGCCACACCTTTGCGCCGAGCTATGTGACACCGGGACTGGACGCCACGGTTTCATGGGGCGGCCCGGATTACAAATTTGTGAATAATTCGCCTTACCCTATAGGGATAAAGGCTCATTATGAAAACAGACAGGTGACGGTATCCATTTTCGGCATACCGGTGCTTCCGGAGGGTGAGAGCTGGGATCTGGTCTCCAATAAGACCGAGACCCTGGCAGTACCGGCTCCCGTATATATATCTTCCGGAAAGGCAGAAAACGGTTCCGCAGGCAGCATCTGGGAAGCATATAAGGTGGTGTATGAGAACGGGGAGGAAACAGCCCGGGTATTTGACCACAAGTCAAAGTATGTAGGTCATACGCCAAGGATTTATGTGGGTCCCGCTATTCCCGCTGGCTTAAGTCCCGAGGAATACAATGCCGCACTTGCTGCCCTGGCTATGCAGGCCCAGGCATTGCAGGAACAGGGGGCTGTACAGTAAAAAGTCCACGGAGGACTTAAGAGTATGTCCAAGCTAACTTCCATAGCCAATAATAAGGACTTTATCGTAAACGGTATTTCCGCCATGCCCGGAGGTTTCTTTATCTACCGCGCGGACTATGATAAAGAGGAGATACTCTATGCCAATAAGGCGCTCCTGAAGATCTTTGAATGTGAAACGGAAGAGGAATTCATGGAACTCACCGGCGGGACCTTCAAAGGCCTCATACATGAAGAAGATTATGCCATTGTCGAAAAGAGCATCAAAGAACAGATAGATGTAAGCGATAAAAAATTCAATGAAGTAACATACAGGATAAAGACCCGGACCGGACAGATAAAATTTATCGAGGACTTCGGAAGCTATGTGGAGGATCCGGATGAGGGGCCTTTATTCTATGTCTTTGTTTCAGATCCCCAGAACAATATAGACCCCGTTTCCGGACTTCCAAACAGAAAGTCCTTTTTGCAGGCTGTTGAAAAACGTCTGAAGGAAGAGGACAGGGGAATACCCGAGATAGTGGCCTTTGACCTTAACGGTATGCGGGGCTTTAATTCCAAATACGGTTACAAGGAAGGCGACAGACTGCTCAGGGTCTTCGGTGAAGTTCTACGGAACCTCTTCGGCAGCAATTACTGCTCCCGTTTCGGTGAAGATCATTTCTGCGCATACTGGGATCAGGGCGGAGTCGAAGATGTCTTAGGAGAAGTTATCGATAACTTCATGAATAACAGGGACGGCAGGACTCTTCCGGTAAAGATAGGCATCACCCGCTACGAGGAGGATGTTCCTCTCTATGACCTCTATGAAAGAGCCAGGATCGCCTGCCAGACCCAGAAGAATTACTACGGCTCCAGCCTTGGCTACTATGATGACAGCATGGCAAAAGATTTTGCCAGGAATGAATATATCTTAAGCCATCTGGATATGGCCCTTGCAAACGGCTGGATCAAGGTCTTCCTGCAGCCCGTTGTCCGTACGCTTACCGGACAGGTGTGCAGCGGAGAAGCGCTTACCCGCTGGATAGATCCGGAGATCGGATTCGTGTCCCCCGGTGATTTCATCCCCCTTCTTGAAAAGTCGGGGCTTTCCTATAAAATTGACACCTACATGATACAGAAGGTGGCGGAGATCCTGAATAACGAGATAAAAGAGGGCAGGAATCCCGTTCCCGTTTCAGTTAATATTTCAAGAACCGACTTCCTTTACTGCGATCCCGTGGCGGTAGTTACAGAGGCTTTGGATGAGTATAACCTGAGCCGCTCCCTTATCCGTGTTGAGATCACTGAGAGTGCGTTTACCGACCAGCCGGAAGCCATACAGGACGCGATAGAACGTTTCCACTATGAAGGCATTGAGGTATGGATGGACGACTTCGGAAGCGGTTATTCTTCCCTTAACGTCTTAAAGGATTTCAAATTTGACGAGATAAAGATCGATATGGTCTTTCTCCGTAATTTCGATGACAAGTCCCGGGTCATCGTGACCAAGGCCGTGCAGATGGCAAAGGAGCTTGGTATCCACACATTGGCTGAAGGAGTGGAGAGCATAGAGCATGTGGAGTTCCTGCGTAACATCGGCTGCGAAAAGATACAGGGTTACTACTATGCGAAGCCTATGGAATACAAGGAACAGATGTCGAACCTTCACGATCTGGGATTTGAGTTTGAAAACAATGAGACCGCTTCCGTCTATGAAAAGACGGGACTTATTAATCTCGCAACGAACCGCTCCAGGGCACTTTTCTTCTATGGAAACAGCCTTTTTAATCCTATATTCTTAAATGAGAACTATATACAGACCATTGCAAAGACCGGTCTTACCAGCGACGAGATCATAGAAAAGAACATGAACTCCAAGAAGACCAGGATCAGCAAGCAGTTCCGGGATCTGGCGGAAAAGGCGATAAAGAGCAAGAATGAGGAGATAATGACCTTGGTTGTAAGGGATAAATATTTCCATTACAGCTTCAGGGATGTGGCGGATTCCCGCTCTGGCAGCATGCTTCTCGCGACCATTGACAAATCTGCCTTTGAGGATCAGGAAACGAGAAGGGCCATGGATGATATTCTCCGTAATATCAGTACGGCTTATGACAGCATTTATTTAATTGATCTTGAAAATGATACCAGAACGGTCATCGCCTCCGGCATGCCTAATGAATCTATCGGTGATGTTTCCGTCGGTTTAAGTGATTTTTATGCGCATTACAATGCGAGGGATATTTATCCCGAGGATTATGACCGCCTGCAGAATTATTTCCGCAGGGAAAATTTAGAGGGTATCTTTAACAGCAGCGGTAAGGGCATCTTTGCGGATGCTGTCCGCATGAAGGATAAACACGGCAATTATGCCTGGATAGATTTTACCGTTATCCCTATTCCGGAGTCCGAGGGGCAGCGTTTCCTTCTCTGTGTGCGTCCTTCCGTTTTGGAATTCAGACCGGATCTCGCGGCCATGATGTCTGCATCCGACCTGGATGTGGGCCGGAATCTGATGCGGGACGCAGACCTTATGCGTTCTATGATGAGGGCTTCCGACATAAAGATCTTCTGGAAGGATAAGGAAAGACGCTATGTCGGCGCGAGCGATGCCTTTATTTCCTATTACGGAAACAACACCATTGATGATTTCAGGGGAAAGACGGACGAGGATCTCGGCTGGTTCCTGGATGACAATTTCAGTATCAGTGATGAGGAAAAGATAATCAATCAGGGTATTCCCGTTAGAAATGCCATTGGCAGCACGATTTTGGAAGGGGTGGTGCACAATATCCTGATGACTAAATTCCCTGTTTATTCCGAAGGCAAGATCTCCGGCATCATGGGATATCTGGTGGATATGGACATGGATGTGGAATCCGGGGACGGAACGACGAACAGCATGCTGATCGACCCCGTGACCGGTCTTATGAATATGCAGGGCCAGATGCACACCCTTATTGAGCTTTATGACAATTACCTGAAAACGGGTGAGGATTTCGCGGATATCGCTATAGAGGTTAAGCATTTCAACGATATTATCAGGGATTACGGCAAGGATGTGGCGGAAGACTTTATCAGGCTTGTCGGGATTAAGATCCTGAATTCCTACGGCAAACAGGCTGTAATCGCCAGGGTTTACGGATGCTCCTTTGATATTGCCATGAGAAATGTGACCCGTGAAAAGATCATTTCACTTTCCGAGAAATGTATGGAAGCCATCAATTCCATTCATGAGATAGACGGGCGGAGATGCAGGATCAAGGCGTCCTACGGCGCTTCTTTCGGTTCGGAAAGGGATGCGTTGCAGGATATTGCAGAGTTAGCGAGACTCAGGATGAAGGGGGAGTGGATCCCACTCTCGAATTCCTAAATCCTGCTTTAATTTAGCTTCTTCAAAGGAGAGGGGCGGAAGATCTTCCCTGAGATACGAGAGGAGTTCTTCTATCCCCTCTCTTGTTACGTTATTCACTTCAAATATGCGTTCGCAGCCGGCGTTTTCCATCCAGCTTCTGATCATCGGGACATTGGCGTAGGGGGAGTCGGTCTTTGTGATTATCCCGATAAGGGGTCTTTCTATAAAGGTGTGGAGGCAGGCGCCGAAGAGGTTATAGGGTTCGTCTGCTGCCTGCACGACGGCTACCACGTCTGCTTCAAAGGAAAAGCAGGCGAGGCCGAGACTGAAGTATTTTGATTCTGAGTATTCGCCGGGAGTATCGATGGCGTCAGGATCTGATGATGTGAACTGGGTTTTTACATAATGGAGTTCTTCGCCGCGGAGTGCCTGGGTTAAGGAGGTTTTTCCGGCTTCGCTCCTGCCCATCAGGAAGATTTTTTTCATTTCTGCCGCGCCTCTACTTTATCGCTACTTCGCAGGTGTCGAAGTTCAGCTCTTCCCTGAAAAATCTGACTACTTCCCTTACTGCGGTTTCTACCTGGGCGAGACCGCCGGTTATTATGAGTGAGCCGCAGAATCTGTCCATAAAGCCGATCTCTACATTGGCGGCTTTGATCGCGGTATCAGCGGCCACCACCACGGCTTCCCAGGGGGTGAAGCGTATTAGGCCTATGGATTCGCCGCTATGGTCTTCACCCTCATGGACACCGATATGGAGTCCTAAGTTCCTGTACACGGAATCGTCGGAGGGGGTGATGATATGGGCGAAGCTTACTTCTTTTCCGGGCACGCGGACCCGCGTCAGGCGGAGGTCCTGGCCTTTTAATTCTTCGTAGCTTTTATGGAATATTTTTTCAAGTAGTTCTTTGTTGTTTAGGTTTGTCATTGTTTGTTATTGTTTATATAGCTATTTGTTTTCGTGGAAGTCCGTAAGCGCTGGGCAAGTTCTTTTTCTCCGCGCTCAAAAGTTCTAAGCTCAAGTCACTTCTCATGGCAAGCCGCTTTCGCTAAGAACTTTTGGCTGATTGCTTCGAAAAAGATCCTTATCGCTTTGTGATCTTACATACCACATAATTCAGCTCGTCCCGGAAGTAATTCACGATCTCTTCCATGGCCGAATTGACATCCGAGAGTTCCCCGGTGATTATAAGCGTTCCGGTGAAACGGTCTGCAAAACCGAGGTAAATATTGCCGCTCTTTACCGCGATATCCGATGCGATGACCGCAGACTCCGGCGGAGTCATATTCATTATCCCGATTGCCGAGGACGAGTAGTCCACCTGGGGATTCAGCCCCAGCTTCTGATATATTACCGGCGCAGGACCGCCCATTATATGTGCGAAGGTTATCTCTTTTCCTGCCACCGTTTCCTGTACTATTCTAATACGTTCTGTATCGCTCATTGATATTTTCCCTTTCTGATAATACCCAATATTGATGATTCGGACGCCAAAAGTCACATTTTGATTAAATACGGATTGTTCCGTGCTACGCACTTCCACAATCCTACCCCACACTCGCATTTCGCGGGACCCCTTCCCCACTTCATGCTCGTGTAGGGGTGCGCCCAAAGTTCTTGTCCCCACCACAAGCAAGCTTGTGTGGTGACAATTACTTTTGGCGCTTTAATCATTGTATCAAAAAAGAAAGAATCCCTCAAACAAAAGCTGTCATGTGTAGGAGCTGATAATGCGCCTTACGGCACCGAGATATGAACCGCCGAAAAGATTCAGGTGGTTAAGCATGTGATACAGATTGTAAAGATCCCTTCTGCCCCCGTACCCGGGCTGAATAAGACCTCTTTCTTCGTAAGCCCTGTAAAAGGCAGCTGAAAAGCCGCCGAAAAGCTCGGTCATCGCAATGTCTGCCTCTGCATGCCCCACATAAACCGCAGGGTCTATAAGCCAGGCATTTCCGTCAGGACCGGTTATATAATTTCCGCCCCACAGATCGCCGTGAAGAAGGGAGGGATGTTCCGGCTCCGGCAGGAATTTATCGAGATTTTGAAGCAGCGAATCCATTTTCCTGCAGTCATCCGGAGACAGATACGGCTTTGCCCTTTCAAACTGGGGCAGGAGCCGGCAGTCCCGGAAGAACAGAACCCATTCGGATCTTACGCTGTTCTTCTGGCAGCCGGCTCCGATATAATTATCATCAGTAAATCCGTATTTTCCGCCGGGGGTATAGGATGAGGCATCCGCTTCATGCATATCCGCGAGGGCATTTGCAAAGTCCTCCCAGAAAGCGGATTTACGCGCACCCGCACCGGCATATTCCATCAGGAGAAAGGCTGTATTACCGTACACTCCGTTTGCAATGGTCTCAGGAACCCTGATGCAGCCGGTATTTCTTATGGCCTTTAACCCCTCGGTTTCCGCCCTGAAAAAGTCCGCATTTTTGACGGAATTTTCTTTAAGGAACAGCTTATTCCCGTCTGAGAGCGTAAGGAGATATGCAGCGTTTATATCTCCTCCGGAAACCCCTCTCTTCCCTTCGATCAAGACATTGTTTCCGAAGTGGTCAGTAATAACTTTATCCAGTGAATCATATTTTGCAGGACTCATAAACAGCTTTCCTTTCTCATTCCTCCCAGAAGATCTCATCCAAAGTCTTGTTCAATGCTTTGCAGATAGCAATGCAGAGATTGATGGTAGGGTTATAATCCCCCTTTTCAACTGCGCTTATAGTCTGTCTCGATACATTGCAGAGCTTTGCCAGATCTTCCTGGGAAAGATCCAGGGCAGCCCTTGCAGATTTTAACCGGAGATTTTTCATACTTTGTCTATGCCGCTCCTTTCTCTTCTCATTAATCTTCTTTATTTACGATGCTTTTAAGCAGCATGGTGATAAGCATTATCGCAAACATGACCAGAACCATGATGTTTACAACCGGAAAACCGATGACACCGTCAACGATCAGCGAACCTGAAACAGAAGCCATAATAACCGGCATCAGATTAAAAATAAGACAAAGGATAAAGACAAGGAAATAACGTTTGCGGCTGTTATTCATTCCCCAGAAAACATCCTTCCAGATACAGTAAACCCCGAGAACAATACATCCTAATATCACACCGAAAAAATGCATGGCATATGACGGTACAGGGAGAACGATCTCACCTATATCCAGGATCAGCATAAGGACTTCATATAAAAGAACCGTGTAAAATGCGTATTTGTAAGCGACATTCCTTATCGCTTCCTGCCTCTCATCATAACTGGACCTGATCTTTTTGTCGGTATTTGCAAAGCGGAATATTACCACGCATAAAACTATCCCGACCAGTATGCCGCAGGCAACGCCAATAGATCTGAAAAAACTCATTTTAATATCCTCCTTTTCCGGATCACCTGTCCGGTATAAAAGGAGGATACTACTTTAATGGAAATATGTCAAGTAT
>JAIKXV010000002.1 GCA_024683935.1 Lachnospiraceae bacterium
AAGGAGAGCGTACTGACTCCCTCAACTCTCTTATCTATCGCACGGTTTACGGCTGACAGGAGCTCATTCTTTGAAACAGTGGAAGCATCAGGGTCATTGAGCAGAGCCTTATCTTCTTCTGTCAGGATCTCGCTTAAAGCCTTTCCGGATTCAAATCTGTCCGTCACCTTTTCAGGGAGACCGCTTATCTCTACCCTTATATCCCTTGACGGATCATCTATAAAGCGGAGATTTATGCCGCTCAACGTTCTTTTATCGGGATCATCTTTATCATTGCCCTCTCCATACAGCGGGAGAAACAGCCCCTTTTCATAGCCTTCAGTATTCTTAAATACTTTTTCAAAATTCGATCTGTTATAAAAGGGTAATCTAAAGTTTGGCAGCGAATTATTAAAATCAAGGGTATATTCAGAGAACTGCCAGTTTATGTACGAATCCCCTGCGGCTTTTCCTTCAGGGAATAAGGGCATGACAGCCGGACAGTGATCTGCGGTATTTACTTCATTATCAAACTCATATTCATCATAAACATTTTTTTCTATATGCCAGATAACTATACCGTTTGGATCTTTTGATTGTTCTCCATTTGCCATATAGTCCCCATATTTCCAGAGGCCTTCATCCATCCCTTCAGCCCTCCGGTTTTCAAGGAGATAGTATTCCCCCTTCCTTCCGGTCGGTATGCGGAGGATATTATAGCCATTTGAAGATTCCTGGCTTGAAAGCGTATATACCCCGTCTTCCGTGACCTCCTCGGGTTCTATCCAATGAAGCAATGCCCTGTTGAAAGCATCAATTCCTGTAGCCTTATAATTTCCTCCTTCTCGTTCGGTTGCATAACTACCGGTATGCATGATACTCAACAGATCGGTATCATAGCCCCGCCATTTAGCCAGTTCCGGATGATCTTCTTCATAATAATATATGTCATACAGGTCTTGAAACCCTATATAATGTCCGAGTTCGTGGTATATAACACCAGGGTATTCCTGTTTTTCCGGATACCCTGTATGTTTTATGTTTTCTGCTATGGCAATATAGGGAATGTATGTTAAACCAAGAGCATTACAACTAAAGCTGAATTTATGAGGCCAGAGTCTTTCATTTGCAGATACACTCGGATCCAGCATATTGGCGCAATTATAACCTGCTATTATAAAGCTGATCCCAAGCTCGTTCGTATCTATTTGTCTGTTATTGTTTTTATCATATTTGGTTATATCTATGTAGTAGTAAGCGCTTTTCTCCAATGCTTCTCTCAGTACAACTGCAAGATCAGCCCATGCATCATCGTTATTAAGATCTTCCCATACGCCGTGATCTCTTCCCACTGTTACATGGATAATGCCGTCATTTATTTCATCAAATCCGGTAGTACCATTATCGATCTCACAGTTTTCTTCCGCCGGAACAAAGGTAAATTTGTGATCTGACATCTCATAGTAATAATTCTGAAGGGTGTCACCTTCCCCATAGAGTTTTTCACTCCATACATAATCCTCTCTGTAGGGGACATTATTAAAACTCACGACTATCGTTATGAGGGGCATGGTCTTTAACCCTGAAGAATCCATAATGGAGTCAAGCCCTGCATCTCCCGCCTCCCCTTCAAGTTTGTCAAGTGTAACGGGTTCCCTGATTTCTTTCTTAAATCCCTCTCCGGTGCCCCGTCCGGAAAGAATAGCAAATTGTCTCTTAATATCCTCGTCATAAAGGTCAGATATCATGAGCTTATTCCCATAGGCTTCCTCTATTGAAGGAAAAAGAAACAGGCTGTCCCCGTCCTTTTTAATATAGTGAAAGTCTTTATCATCAGCCAATATGAGAAGATATCCCTCAAGGTCCGCGTAATAATGGAAATACTCATCTCCATGCAGAGAAACAGTGATCTTACTTCCGTCACTCTGTGTATATTCCATCGGCTTACTGTTTGCCGGCACAGCAAATACATCCGCTGAAAAGAGAAGCATAAAGAGCGGAAGGAAAAGTGCCATGGACTTCAGGTTCTTAAAGACTGTTTTTAACATTATTCAGCTGCCTTTATCCCTTTCAGATACTTGGTCTTTCTTTTTTTCCGGCGGGGCTTCTGACTCATACTCTTCCTGTATTCATTTATCCGTTCGGCAATGGTATTGTAGTCCCGCTCAAAAAGCTCATCACATATCTGTTTATTAAGTATCTCGGGATCAACTTTTTCAAGGATCTTATTCCTTACAAAATCCTTACTCATCCTCTTATAGGCATGCATCCGGTTCAGTTCCTGTATGTGGGCAAGCTCCGGCCGCCATAAGATACTAAGCTTGTTTTCAAGGCTGCGGCGAGGGTTTTCCTTCCAGGGTCTTAAGATATAGAAATCGGCTTTCCCGTCAGCTTCATCTATAGTGATGATACCCCAGTGCTCCGGTACATGCTCTCCTATATGGGAAGCATGTTTACTGCCGACCGCCACCATATTGCAGTCATAGTATAGGTCGTAGTTCTTAACCTGTTTTTCAAGCCGGGCATAGCTGTCCGCATCGCTCTTTATCTCGATCCCGCAGAGCTTGTCAGGCATTATCATAAGAACATCCGCCCTGGCTCCGCCCGTAACTTTTTCTTCAAGGATCCTTATCTTCCCGAAATTCTCCTCCAGAAACTCAAAGAGAGGTTCCCTTATATCCTTATCGTATAACATGATATATTATCACCTGTAATCAATGATACCAAAGAAATTGCCGTAACCGGTGAGCCGCTTTCCCGCGCCTGTATTGGAACTGTCGACCTCTGTCACCGCAGTTTCAAAATCTTTGGGCTTCTTTCTGCTGTATCTGAGCTTTATACTCTTTGAGGTACCATCATCGTATTTAAACTTAAGTTTTGCGCCCTTAAGTCTGCCTTTTCCGGCGTCAAAGGAGCCAGGTGTAAAGGTATAACTGTTCTCCTTCCCGTTTCCATCGACATAGCGTCCTGTATCGCTGCCCACTCCGATAAATAATGGATATACCGGAATTACGATCTGTGCTTCGGTTGATCCGGTCTCTTCCAGTTCTCCGTCGGAATAACTACTGCTCTTATTGGCCTTTATCTTTTTGGCCATGGACTTTATCGCAGTATTTAAGGCTTTGCCGACTGTCCTGTTTAGCTCTTTGTCTTCGAGCTCTATACTCTTTATATAAGCGGTTCCGCTTAAGCCCTTTACGTCCTTTTGTTTTTCTCCTGTAAAATCATAGGATGCGTTTTTCGGATTTGCAATTTTTACTTTCTTTACTTTGGCTTCAGTCCAGCCGCTTCCGGAAGTCCCCTTCTCATCATCCCCAGGTGGGGAAACCGCGTATTTACCGGTCTTTTCACAGTAGAATACCCGCACATTGATATCGCCATTATTTGACTTAGAACCCTTTTTCTTTGAACCTAAGACATGCTTACGCCCGTCATACCGGAGAGCCTGATTAAAGCTCATCTTAACCCAGTACTCACGTCCGTCGTTCTTATCTCCTGCCCTTAATGCTGAATTAAAGGAGAGCGTACTGACTCCCTCAACTCTCTTATCTATCGCACGGTTTACGGCTGACAGGAGCTCATTCTTTGAAACA
>JAIKXV010000051.1 GCA_024683935.1 Lachnospiraceae bacterium
AGGGCAAGAATATCCCATCTTCCCAATATTTATATTCTTGGAAAAGATGGAGTGCAGGAGTTCTGCAGAGTTTTTGAAAGAACACTTCAGTAAGAGGTTAAAGATTGAGTTAATGAGCATAGCCCACACAATAGAGTTTTAGAAAAGTCAATGGAGCCGTCATGTCAGATTATAATAATTTCGTTCAAAACTATTTCCTAAATATTAGTAAAAACAGGGAACTCTCTGAAGAACTGACCGGGATAGCTGCCTATAAACATATTTCCGGCGGGGAGAGTATTCTGGAGGCCGGACATAGAACCAACTATATCTGTCTTGTGGTTTCCGGATTGGTCAGAGGGTTCTATATTGATGAAGAAGGCAATGACAGAACAAAGTGCTTTTCACTTCAGGGAGACTGGTGCTGTAGCTATAATTATATCTCGGATATGCCATGCCCCTTCTTTTTGGAAGCGGAACAAGACTCTGTTTTAGCCATGTTTCATATTCCGGATATTGCGAAGATTAAGGAAAAATTTCCGATATTAAAGAAAAAGATAGAAGAATTACTGGCAGAGACAATGATGAAATCCGAGCAGCGGATTTATTCATTTATTTCCATGGAAGCAAAAGACCGGTATTTGCTTATTATGAAAGAGCAGCCCGAACTGGTTAAATTGGCGAAACAGGAGCATATTGCCTCCTATCTTGGCATCACACCAAGTTCGCTTTCAAGAATTAAGAAAAATCTATAGTACTTGTCATATGACAATTACAAAGCAGTATGCATTTTATAAAATCATCTCAAAAAAGAAACGTGAGGTGATTTTTTTATGGAAAAAACAGTGCTGATTACAGGCTGTTCGTCAGGATTCGGAAGAGCGCTATGTAATGAATTTAAAGACCGGGGCTATTATGTTATAGCCACTGCGCGAAATGTTATGAAGCTCGCTGATGTAGGGGCAGATTTAAAAGTTGAATTGGATGTCAGTGATGGGTGCAGCATTCGTAATTCAATGAAATTAATACTTAGTGAGGTTTCCGGGATAGATATTCTAATCAATAATGCCGGATATTCCGTAAGAAGTGCAGTTGAAGAAATCGAAATCGACAGGCTTAAAGATATGATGGATGTAAATGTCTTTGGGGCAATCCGGATGATGCAGGCTGTTTTGCCTGTGATGAGAGAGCATGGCGGAGGAAGAATCTATAACATAGGTTCAATATCAGGCAGAATGACGGGGATTGCCAATGGCGGATATTGTAGCAGCAAATATGCGATAGAGGCTATTACAGAGGCGGCCAGATATGAAACAAAGGACATGGGAATTGAAATATGTGTAATTGAACCTGGAGCTATGGACACAGTTTTTTTCGAAACACTGACCAAAAATTCCGACAAGAAAATGAAGGACCCTGACTCGTGCTACAGAGATATTTATGAGCGTGATCTAAAGTTTCGAGGCAAACAGGCAAAGGCAGATGTCCAAACATGTGCAGAAAGACTGGTTCAGATTAATGAGAGAAGGAAACTAAAGGTCAGATATACAATATGTGTTTCGTGGATATACAGAATATTTACGAAAATGCCGGATGGATTAAAAGAATGGGCGATCAGGAGATCCATGAAGTGGCGCTTACAAATAGCGGATATGGCGTTTTGGATATGACAAAATATAAAGCCGATGTGTTTGTTAAGATGATGAATGCATCGGAAGATATAAGTATCTAAAACTTCCCACACCAAAAAGGTGTGTTGAACCTTGAAAATTCAACAATGTCGGCAAATAAATAGGGCATAGAGCCCGCACCTTTGGTATAATTGAATTGACAAAAAACAAACACACCTCAGGAGGTTTTCTATGTCGAATTCAATTATATCACAGGAACAGGACGGACAGGATCTTTTTAATGCGATTTCTGCATTCTTCTGCAAGTTTAAGATTGGATACCTTCTCAGAACCTGCAATGCGCAGAAAGAAAAAGGTGTTCCGGTTCTTGATATCTTCAAGTACAAGCTTTGTAATGTTTTCAAGGATCGGAGCATGTACATGCAGCAGAAGACCGGAGCCTTTAAGGAGGCGTTTTCCAAGAACACTTTTTACAGGTTCCTGAACAGTCCTAAAACAAACTGGCTACGCTTTACGACCACACTCTCATTGAGGGTTGCTTCTACCATCGAGCCGCTGACTAATGAGAATCGCGTAAATGCTTTCATCGTTGACGATAGTCTTTTTGAACGGACAAGCTGAAAGAAAACCGAGCTTGGATCACGCGTATTCGATCATACCGAAATGCGCTATCGCAAAGGCTTTCGCCTGATGTCCCTTGGATGGACTGATGGCAACACATTCCTTCCGGTAAACAGCTGCCTTCTGGCATCATCCAAGGAGAGTAATCTCATCCATCCTGCTGAGGAATTCGATGGCAGATCCCTTGCTGCCAGACGAAGGGAATTGGCTAAAACCAAGGGAACAGAAGTCATGATTGAACTTCTTGCCACAGCACAAAAAACCGGTCATAAAGCAGACTACGTTCTGTTTGATACCTGGTTCTCAGGCCCGGCTCAGCTTATTGCTGTTAAAAATCCTGGCCTGGATTCAATAGCCATGATTAAGAAGAGTGGCCGGGTCTACTATGAATACGAGGGACAACAGCTCTCCATAAAAAAGATTTATGGTATCAGTAAAAAGCGCCGTGGTCGCAGCAAGTATCTTCTTTCGGTTAACGTCATGATCGGAAAGGATCAGAAGATACCGGCAAAGATCGTCTGTGTCCGTAACAAAAGGAACAAGAAAGATTGGATTGCCTTTATCTGCACAAACACTGGATTGTCAGAGGAAGAGATCATCCTCATTTATGGGAAACGTTGGCAGATTGAAGTATTCTTCAAGACCTGTAAGTCCAACCTGAAGTTGATCAGTGGGTGCCACAGTCTTTCTTACGATGCATTAACAGCTCACGTAGCCATTGTCTTTGCGAGATATCTCATGATCGCATTAGAACAACGTCGCAACGAAGATGATCGATCTTTAGGAGAGATTTTCTACTTCTTCACAGATGAGCTTGCAGATATCACCTTCGCCGAATCCTTTAGGATCATACCGGAAGCATTTATGGATAGCATACATACAGTTTTCAAGCCAACTGAAGATCAGATGGAAGCTTTCATTGAGTAGTTTCTCAGCCACCTTCCTGATTATCTGCGTAGGTCATTGGCAAAAGGCGCCCTGGTTGCATGTTAGACTACTATTTTGCCTGCAATGCAATGTTGAGCTTTCAAGGAGCGAATCCCATTTCAGGTATGGGAAGTTTTAGTAAATAAGAAAAAGCATACGTTCCGGATAACCGGGCTTTCCGGCGCAAGCAAAGATACGGTAAAGAAGATAAAGAAAGCCACCAAAGGCAGCAATGGTCTGCCCTTCAAGTGCAACCCCTACTATGTAAGGGACACTGACAAGGTAACGCCTAAATTCAAGAAAAACGGCACCCTTAAATCCGTAAAGATCTTTATAAACAAAAAGGATTACAAGGCAAAGAAGGACGAATTCAGCTACGACAGCAGCACAGGTACGATCCTGTTCAATAGCGTCAACCTAAATGGAAGCTATAAAGCAAAGTAAGGTTGAATCAGCTCTGTATAGATATTAAAACAATCATATGGGCCAGGGAATATTAAAGAAAAAAAGCATACTGATATCATTGATCCTTTTTCTAATGCTTTTCTCAAGTGTTAACGTATTTGCAGTTCCGGCGGACAGTACGCCCCGTGAGTACATTCAAAGTGACGGCAGCACCATAACCGTTATTCTCCGGGGGGATGAATTCTTTCATTACTATACCGATAATGAGAATGATCTCCTGTACCGGAATGATAATGGGGATTATCTCTATGTCATAAAAACAGATGACGGCATGTCTCTTTCTACTTTGAGCGAAAATAATGCAGGGCGCAGGATCAGGGCATCGGAACTTGCCGATGATGATATAAAAAAGCAGTATTATGGACTGTCAGGCTGGGATTACGAGCCGCTGACGGATCGTGAGCTTCCGGATCCCGTTACCCCGGATAGCATTATAGGAGCAGACGAAGATGCTTATCTTGATTCTGCCGGGGAAGGAACGGCTGCTCTCCCACTTGTCACCATTGTTGTTAGTTTTAATAACATCGGATACAGGACGGATTATACCTGGTCAGATAAGTTATTTGGATCGGAAGGATGCATAAAGGAATTTTATTATGAAATGTCGGATCATAAATTTACCTTTACGCCTGCAGAGGAGAGTTGTGAGATCCATAACGGAACTCCCGGATTTGATGAAAAGAATGACGGGATCATACATGTTACCATAAACAAGCTTCATCGCGACTGGACATACGGCAATTGGATGCTCCTTAATGATCTTTCTATAGCATTGGAACAGGCAGATTCTTTTATCGATTTCTCCAGTTATGACAAGAACGGAAACGAGAAGATAGATAATAATGAGCTTGCTGTAAGTTTCATACTCGCAGGGTATTCGGCTAATACGCTTCTGGAAGACGTTCCGTCTGAAACGCTTTTCTGGCCGCATCAGGGGTTTATACATGATTATTCCCGGAAATTTGTAGATGACGTAGAGGTTGACAGTTATATTGCTATTGCCGAAATGGATAAAGCAGGGTCCCAAGCTGCAAAACAGTCATTTCCCGGGACTTTCTACCATGAGCTCGGTCATTATCTGGGGCTTCCGGACCTCTATGATACTGAAAATTATGAATCTAAAAATCCTTATCCCGATGATTATATCTGGAAAGGCTATTTCTGCAAGTATTTAAGCGTGATGTCCGAAGGAGTCTATGCGTATGACAGAAATAAAAAAGAAACATCCACGGGATTTGATGTGTGGTGCAGGTATTATCTGGGCTGGACAGAACCGGAAACAGTTGAAATTGATGGGATATATACTCTGTCAAGCCAGTACTCGGCAAAGGGATTTCACTCTCTCCTTATCCCCACGGAAAGGGAAAACGAGTATTATCTCTTGGAAAACAGACGTTCGGAAGGTATTGATGAAGGATTGTGTGTATATGATAATCGCTGGGTGTATGGAAAAGTAACAGATGCCAACGGGATCGTCATCTGGCATATTGATAATGACATATATGAAAGATTTAAAATACCTGTAAATGTCCCAAATCACCGTCCTGCTGTCATGCCGCTATATTATGAGGGACAGGGCGATTATTCAAGCTGGGGAAATTTCACGGATTATTCCCTGGATTTCAGGGAAACATTACCGGATTATTCCCTTCCTTTCTATAATAAAAAAAATTACGACATAATATTTGAAATAGCCGAAGGCCGTGAAAACGGTCTCTTCCTGCCTCTGTACGGAGAGGGAGATAAGGCTGATGATCCCGACAGCCGGGTTTTAAGCGGTATTAACCTGCGTTTTATTGAAGATTCTTCAAGAGATATGAAGGTAGAGATAAGCGGCATCAGAGAACCGGACCGGGAGAACACAGACTCCTCCGGAAAACCCTTAAGTGAGCGGCTCAGTGAAAAGGAATTAGCCGTTCTTAATGATCCCAAAGCTGCAACTGTATCTAAAAATGAGATATTATCAAAGATAGATGACACCATTGATAAGCGGGTAAATACAAAGCGTACAGTTTCCTTTGATTCCGCGCTTAAGGGAGACGGCAAAAACGTAAGTCAGGAGTACTGGGTAAAGCTCCGAACAAATAAGGCTCTACGCTATGATGGCAGAAAACACATATTCATCGGAAAGAGCAGTAAAAGTACCAGTCCCGATATCAATGTTCAGGTTTTCTACTGCGAAAAGAAGGGGGATTTTGCGTCCTCCCCTCCGGAGAATGAAAAATACGGAACAACCGGCAGTGACGGATGGACAGAGGCTGCAGTAAAGAATGTGAAGATCGCTAATAATAAAGATGCCACCTTTGATCATATGGGAAGGATCACTAATAATATAAAGGATCTGCGAGACACCACATATATCAAGGAGATAGTTCTTAAGGACAGGGAATTAAACCGTACTCTCGGAAAGGCTTTAAATAAAAAGATTGATTCCATGGTGAAAAAACTGAAGGCCGATAAAGGAAACCTTCTTACGGATGGTGATCTTGACAGTGCGGAGTTTGATGAAAAGCAACTTATTATCCCTATATATCCGCTTTTTATCGCATCCGGAGATCCTGCTTCCGTCTATTCTGACGGGAAGGGAAATGATAATAAATATTCTGTGGATGCCGGCACCTTTAATGCAGCAAAGGGGAGATTAAAGGGCGCAAGACTTGGGTTTAGATATAATAACGGCATAAAAAAGACCGTAAGACTGAAATACAGCAGGAAAAAGAATAAGGATTTCCTGTCGGAAGTCACCGATATTGATGATAACGGTGTCCTTAAGAAAAGGCTCGAGGCTTGCGGCAAATATTTTGGATTTTTAGAATACTGACGCTTAAAGCTTGTTCTTGTTTTTTTTACCTTTTCGGAAAGTTCGGCCAGTTCTTTGACAGCTACGGAAATCGTCCTGGCAATAAAGCCATGCACCACCACATCTCCGAATCCCGTAGTGGATATCACATCATAGCAGTACCAGAGGGCATCGCCGTATTTTGTTATCCCGGGTTCTGTCAGCAGTATTATCCATGCGGCTATATAGACAAATATAAGTCTGTTTAATTAAGCTTTTTACCGGATAATTCACTTTTCAGCATGCCGATCAGTTCTTTTACAGACACTTTGTCATCCGTGTCATAGCTGTCATCATTGACAGTGAGACATTTCAGCTTCCTGTCAAAAATGGTCTGGGCAACATGGTTGTACTCACGATCAAATTCAACCGGAGATTTTGATGTTACTGACCCGTTGCCAATGCTGTGAGCCAGCTGAATGTATACTACTTCATCATGTTCATACACATTCAGTGTTTCGCTCAATCCCAAAAGATGTTTAAGTTCTTCCCTGTCTTCAAGCTTTTCTTCGAATTTGTGTGAAATCTCTGCAAGTTTCATACGAAATGTACCTCCTATCAGACATATTCACATTCGTCGTTATGATAAAAATTATATCATATATCTACTCTCAGTAAAAATACCGTTAGGGATCAATCAGGGAACCGTCCCCTGATTGACTCACTCCCTCACAATTTTCTCCTCCGGTAAATGCAGTGCCACGACCCGCATGAGTTCCTTGATATCAACCGGTTTGCTGATGTAATCGGCAAATCCCTTGTCGAGGTATTCATCACGGACGCCGCTCAGTGCATTGGCAGTCATCATGATGACCGGGGTGGACATATTCAGGTTTTCAGGGTCATTAAGAGACTTTTCGTAGGTCTGGATGCCGTTAAGCTCAGGCATCATATGATCCATGAAGATCAGATCGTATTTTTTCTTTCTCATCGCATACAGCGCCTTTTCACCGCTAAGCACAGCATCTGTGTGTCCGCAGAGACCGCTCAGGAAACGCTTGGCTACAAGTATGTTCAGCTTGTTGTCATCAACAATCAGATAGCGGCAGTCCGGCGTCCGGAATGTGATAGCATCGGCCGGATTGCTGCTCTTTTCATTATCAGCTCGCTTTTCAATGGGTTCGCTGCTGATCTCCTGGGGGAGCACCACCGTAAATACCGATCCCTCCCCGAATTTGCTGGAAACATCTATGCTTCCGTTCATAAGGGTGATCATCCGCTTGACAATGGAAAGCCCCAGTCCGGTACCCTCGATCTTGTGATTGTCACCTTCGTCAAGCCTCTGGAAATCACCGAAGATAAGGGGGATATTTTCCTCTTTGATACCGATACCGCTGTCCTTAACCCGGATACAAAGGGATAAGCTGTTCTCAGTCAGGTCCTTCATTCCCATTTCCAGCTCGACCTGTCCGGATTCGGTATATTTAACGGCGTTATTCAGAAGGTTTATCATTATCTGACGGATACGCAGTTCGTCGCCGATAAGATAGCCCGGAATGGCGGGGTCGACCTTTTCTTCATAGGACAGACCCTTTTGTTCCGCTCTTACGCGCACCATGTTGCTGACATCATTTATCATATCGTGAAGTATGTATGGTTCAGGCTTCAGGTCCATCTTGCCCGACTCGATCTTCGTAAGGTCGAGAATGTCGTTGATAACGGACAGAAGCACCTGCCCCGCATCCCGGATATTTTCCGCATACTCCTTTATGAGGCCGGTGAAGGACGGATCGATATCCTTCCTCTTGTCGGTTTCTATCAGTATCAGCTCGTCCATTCCGAGAACGGCGTTTAACGGAGTCCTTATCTCATGGGACATGCTCGCAAGGAAATCACTCTTGGCGCGGTTGGCCTTGACGGCGTCCTGTTCAGCGAGCCTCAGAATCTCATTGTTCTTTAAGAGCTGGTGATAGTCGGAAGTCTCTATGGAGAAGTACAGGACAAAGATACCGATAGATCCGAAGGGCAGGGACAATAATATTACGCCGTTTGTTGCGGCCTGTATTATCGTTCCGAACAGCGTTACGAAGGATGCAATGGATAAAGAGACCTTTTCTCTCGGACCAAGCGTCTTTAAGCGGAAGATCAGCATCAGTATTCCGCTTATCAGATAATAGATCGGCGCCGTGAAGACTATCGGAACGAAGAGGGAACTATGTATATAGGCTCCCTCGGGCGTATACCATAGGATGAACTTTAAGGGCAGGTTTAAGATCATCAGGATAAGGTATGCCAGGAAAAGAATATTTCCGATCATAGAGACCGTTTTCATCCGGCCCTCGGAATCAACATACTCCATCAGATAAACTGCAAATAACCGCGAAGCCATAACGCACATGATGGAATCCATCGTGCGGAGAAGTGTACAGATGGATAGTGGAGTTCCAAGCTCCGGCTTGGCAAAGGTATAGGTCAGGATGCTGCCTGCAAGAGCCAGCAGCATGACGATTTCAAGATTACGAAACAGCTTATAGGAACGGGAACTTTCGCGGTTTTTATCACGGAAAGAAAGCAGATACATTATGAGCAGGTATCCGAAGGAAGCTATTTCAAAAAATGTTTTTGGCGGAATGGGATAATTCGCAATCATAATCAATTAATATTCAGCAGAATATCGTGTCGAAACCGGTGGTCTCGATTATCTCCTGCACCAGAGTGTTTATATTGATCAGACTGAATTCTTCACTCTGCTGTAATGCCTTTCTCATTATAAGGAGTACACGCAGTCCCGCGGAGGAGATGTACTCTAAATTCTTCATATCTATGCAGATATTCGTGATCTGTCCCTTGGCCTCTGCCTCTTTGTAGAGGGCGAGAAGCTCGGGAGCACTGATGGTGTCCAGCCTGCCGGCTAAGGCGACATGCAGTGTCCCTTCGTTGAACTTTACGTCGGCCTTGAATTCTTCACTGCTGCAGGTAAATTTCTCCGCGCCTTCCGATCTTGCGGTCATTACCCAGAAATTGGCTGAACCGAGAGATTCGGAGGCTTTTTTGCGGATATCTTCGGGATAATCCTTGAATGAGATCAGGGGATCCGGCAAATATCTGCTAAGAGGAATGAGTTCCAGGTCAAAGCCCATGTCGGATACGAACTTTTTCGCTTTTTCCGTATCCGCATCAAAGAAAACATTATTAAATATAGTAGTCTTGGCAACTGTTCCGGCAGCCGAGGCGCTTATAGATTCCGCAATCTTTGTACCAAAGCCTGAGGTTACTATTTCAATTGTTTCTTTCTCCGCCTTTGTCAGCTCGTTATCGAGGGTGATCCATTTTCCGCCGAATTCAAGAAGCAGTTTTCTGATATTGCCGAACACGGTTTCCAGCTCGGACTGGGTAAAATACATCAGCAGTCCCTCGGTCGTGATATACAATTCGCCCTCCGCACTCTCAAGGGCTTTTCTAAGAGATGAGTAATTCGTTGCGTCTACGGCACTGTAGCTTATGTTTTTATTATCTCCTATAACCTCTTTAATCGCAGGAGTCATGGCGTCAATGACCGCAGGCAGATCCAGTCCCCAAAACCTGATCCCGCTGTTTGCAAGTTTTATTCCGCGCGAGGTATATCCGCAGGGAAGATCCACAACCTGCCTGGCACCGACAGCCTTAAAAAAGTTATTAAAGGAGAAAAACCTGGATTCCACAAGAGCCCGGAAGACCGGCTGTAATTTCATGACCATTTCCAGGATTTCCGGAGGTATGTTTTTTGCCTTTTCTTTGCTGTCCGCCCCGAATACGGAAAATCCGAGAACCTTCCTTAAATTATCCGAATCCTGATCCCCGAGAGAGGAGACGATCTGCAGGCATGACTGCGCTGTGTTGTATACGGGGTTTACTTCTTCTCTTAATTCTTCAATGGTGAATTCTTCTGACATAATGACCTCCAGAATCATAAACCGGGTTTAACTGTCTGTTATTCCTCTATAGCATCTACCACCAGTGCATTCTTTACATCCTCAACGCCGATCTCTCCGGACATGACCTTTAATAAGAGATCCATATGCATGTCTGCGATTGAAACGGTATTTCCCATGACAATGTTAAGTTCCAAAGCCCGGTCAACTCCTTTGCCGTACTCTTGATATAGTAACATATTGAAACGTACAACACTATGGTATAATGGAACAAATTATCAGTCTCAACAGGAAAGAGATAAATGCCATGAAAACAATTAATGAAAAAGATGCTGTAAATCTTCTCGAAGAAGCGGAGAAGCTGGATCGTGATGCGCTGAAAAAGCTGCAGAATGAAAGGCTCCGTGAACTGGTCGCCTTTGTCAGGGAGGCCTCTCCTTATTTTAAGGAGCTCTACCGGGATATCCCGGAGGACTTTACCCTCACCGACCTTCCTCCCACAGGAAAGGAAGAGCTGGTCTTACGTTACAGTGACTGGGTGACGGAGAGAGGTATAGAAAAACAGGATGTTCTGAAACACCTGGAGGGATCGGGTCCGGTTTCCCTTTTTGCAGGTAAGTATTCGGCTCTTCATACCTCCGGCACAACCGGAGAGCCTATGCCGATGCTCCGGGACAGCTATCACAACGTGATCCACGGAGCCATGCTGAAGCGCCGTCTCCTCGGTGAATTCGCGGAATTTATGGATGTAAAAAAACACAGAAGAGCCGCGGTGATCTTTACCGAAAAGGGTGCATCCTCATACAATTCCTATTTAAGGACTATAGCGGCCAATCCCGGATATGAAGACAATTTTATTGTAGTAAGCACTCTGGAGCCCACGGGAAAGATAATAAAGACTCTCGATGAGTTCCGACCCGAACAGATTTCCGGTTATCCCTCGGCCCTGGCCCTTCTGTCCGGGGCGCAGCTGGATGGAAAGATGGATATCCATCCCAAAATGATCGCTTCCTCTGCGGAACTGATGACGGAAGACATCTATTACATGGTTAAAAAGGCCTTTAACTGCAGGATAGTTAATAATTATTGTTCCACCGAGGGAGGCGAGGCGGCCATGGCCTGTGACTGCCCTCATCTCCATATCAATGAGGACTGGGTCATCATAGAGCCTGTGGACAGAAAAGGAAACATCATCCCTGTGGATTCCGACGAGTGGTCGGACGGCATCCTCATCACTGACCTCAGCAACCAGATCCAGCCCATTATCCGATATCGCATGAACGACAGCGTGCGTATACATTCAAAGGATGAAGGATTTGATAATCCCTTCTTCTGGATGGAGATACGCGGGCGGACAGGCGGCGTTTTTGAATTCTGCGGCCATTCCTTCCTTCAGGTCTACCTCTTCAAGTGTGTTGAGAATACGTCTATTTTTACCCAGTTCATCCAGAATTCCCCGGATGAAATGGAGATCCGTATCCTGCCCTATGAAGGAGAGGATAAGAAAAAGGCCTTTGACACTATATATGAAAGATTTACACGCTTTGTGGAAGAGGAGGGCTGCAGGGATTACAAGGTTCTCTTCTCCGATAAGGATCTTATGAAGAATAAGCGTGGCGGAAAAGCGGTTTCATATATCAAAAACTACTGATAGGAGAGTTGGTCGGAATGAGTAAAGAATACCTGTTGTCAAAAGAAGAAAAATCCCTGTATCTTGCCTGCGCTCTTTCACCGGATCGGAAGAATGCGTATCTGGTGGGCTGGAGCGTGACGCTTCCCGCAGAGACAGATAAGAAACGTATTGAAGACGCTGTTGAAAGGCTTTTTGATAAGCACAGGATCTTCACAGCCCGGATAAAAAGCGATAAAGAGGGCAGTCTCTATAAGTATGACTGCGGTGAAAAGCCGGTCATCGAGTATGAAAGCTGTGATACCGATGATCCTTCGGCAGAGGATTATTATCAGGATATGGACCTTGACGGAGGGAGACTGTACAGGATCGTCGTGGTAAGCACCCCTTCTTCCATAGTTCTCTATATGATCTTCCACCATATCATTTTGGACGGCACCGGAAGACAGACAATGGTCCGGGATTTTGAGGCGGCATTCCGGGGTGAGGACATCGGAGAGCCTGACCTTAAGCCCTATGAATTTTCGGAAAAAGAATATGAAAACGAAAAGAAGCCGGAGTTTGCGGAAGACAGAGAGTATTATAAAGAGCTGCTGTCCGGGATCGAATATGAGCCTCCCGAGCCGGATCTGAATGAAGATGAGGAGAGCTTTCATCAGAAGTATTATCCCTTTGAAAATATAAACGGGGCGGATGTAAAGAATAAAAAGGAGCAGTCTGGAGTACGGACCAGCTCCATCTTTTTGGGTGCGGTAGGTTATGCTCTTGCACTTTTTTCAGGCTCGGAGCAGTCTGTTGTGGCATCTGCCATGTCAGGAAGGACGGACGAGATAAAGGGTAGCTGCGGCATGTTTGTTCGCACACTCCCCATGGTTTGCAATATCGATCCTTCCCGCGCAGTTGACGATTATCTCAAGGAACTGGATGAAGAGACCACACAGTGCCGTGAGCACAGCCTCTTTACCTATATGGATATGAGCCATGAGCTGAAGCTGTCCCTCCCCATATCCTTTGCCTATCAGGGAGATATGATCGCAGACAGGAGGGAGTTTGACGGCATGGAGCGGAAGATGGAGTTTCTCCGTGCCGACCCTTCGGACTATGAAATGAGGCTGTATTTATGGCGAAAAGACGGAAAGTATCTCTTTGAAGCCCTTTACAGATCTGACCACTATTCCGAAAGCTATATGGATTCCCTTGCGGACACCGTGGAACAGGTACTTTCGGAGCTGCTGACAAAAGAAAAGATGAGCGATGTCGATCCCCTAAGCAGTACGCAGAGAGATCTTTTGGACAGCTTTAACCGGACGGAAGCGGATTATGAAAAGAAGGATGTTGTAAGCCAGTTCCGGTTCCGGGCTGCGGAATATCCCGATAATGCGGCGCTCTCCTTTAAGGAAAAGACCTTAAGCTACCGGGAGACCGATGAACTGACAGACAGGATCGCGGCCTTTATTTCAGGTTCCGGCATCGGACGGGAGAATGTGGTTTCCGTACTTATTCCCCGTAATGAATACATGGTTCTCGCATCTCTTGGAATACTGAAAGCCGGTGCGGCGTATGAACCCCTTGACCCTTCCTATCCCCCGGAGCGGCTGGAATTCATGATAGCGGATTCGGGTTCAAAGCTCCTTATCGCCGACAGAAATCTGATGGACAGGGTTCCGTCATATAAGGGAAAGACCCTGTTCCTGGATGAAATTGATAAGCTGCCTGCAGCTAAGGCGCTTGAAACCCATCCTTCACCGGAGGACCGCTTTATAATGCTCTACACCTCCGGCACGACCGGAACTCCCAAGGGAGTTATGCTGGAGCACAGGAATCTAGCCGCCTTCTGTGCCTGGTACAGGAAGTATTATTCCCTTAAAGAAAGCTCGAAAGTCGCTGCATACGCAAGCTACGGTTTTGACGCCAACATGATGGATATGTATCCTGCCCTCACATCGGGTGCCTGCGTAGTCATTATCCCCGAAGAGGACAGGCTGGATCTCTTCGCCATAAAGGAGCGCTTTGATAAAGAAGGCGTGACCCACAGCTTTATGACCACCCAGGTTGGCAGACAGTTTGCCGAGTTTTACGAGCAGGGCTCTCTTAAGTACCTTTCCGCCGGCGGAGAAAAGCTGGCGCCCATCTACATTGACAAGGGCTTTGGTTTTTATAACGTATACGGCCCTACGGAATGCACGATAATCTCATCGGTATTTAAGATAGATAAGCTCTATAAGCGTATCCCCATAGGCAGGCCGCTGGATAACATGAAGTTCTATGTATGCGACAAGCTCCTGCGGCGCCTTCCTTCCGGTGCGCCCGGAGAGCTTCTGATCTCCGGACATCAGGTGGGCAGAGGATATCATAATCTTCCTGAAAAGGACAAGGAGGTATTTATCTCCAATTCCTTTACCGGGGAAGAGGGATATGAAAGATGCTACCGTACCGGAGATGTGGTCCGGATACTTCCGGATGGCAATACTGACTTTGTGGGAAGAAAAGACGGTCAGGTAAAGATCCGGGGCTTCAGGATAGAGATGGGCGAAGTGGAGGCCGTTATCAGGGATTATCCCGGCATAAAGGATGTCACGGTCCAGGCCTTTGATGCGGAAAGCGGCGGCAAGTTTATCGCGGCGTATATCGTATCGGATGAAAAGATCGATATCGAAGCCATGAACTCGTTTGTGGGAAGCAGGAAGCCGTCATACATGATCCCGGCTGTGACGATGCAGATAGACCGCATTCCTCTTAACCAGAACCAGAAGGTTAATAAGAGGGAACTGCCGGCGCCCGTTTTCCAGGCAAAAGAAAATGAAGAAGAAAAGACGGCCCTTAACCGGCTGGAAGAGGAGATAATCACCCTGATAAAGGATACAGCGGGTATTTCAGGACTGGGCTTATCCGGTAAGCTTACCGATTACGGCGTGGATTCCATCAATTCCATCCGTCTCGTTCCGGCTATTAATGAAGCATTCAAAACAGATATACCGGTAACAAAGCTTCTGGACGGCATGAGCGTTCTGGATATTGAAAATGCTGTTCTTGACAGCTGGCGCTTCCTGGTCATGGATGATGGTGCTTCTTCGGATAAGGCCGGATCTCCTAAGGAAAAGAGGACATCCTCACGGCTTTCTTCCGTGCAGATGGCTGTTTACTATGATGCGGTCCAAAAGGAGGAAGAATGTCTTTACAATATCCCGTCCTGTTATAAGTTCAGTGATACGGATGAAAAATCACTTAAAAATGCAGTGGAAGCGGCCATTTCCGCCCACCCCTGCCTTGCTGCGCATCTGAAAATGGAAAAGGGTGAACTCTTCCAGGTATTTAACGAGAACACTTCTCCGGAAGTGGCGCTCTATGAAATGACGGAAGAGGAACTGGTCTCCTTCCGGGAAGGCTTTGTAAGACCCTTTGACCTTATGAAGGGCCCCCTCTATCACGCGGAAGTGGTTAAAACCGAGACTGCCCTGTACCTTTTCCTGGACGTACACCATCTGATATATGATGGTTTCTCCAGCAGCATCCTTATGGATGACGTTCTCTCGGCTCTATCCGGAAATACGCCGGAATCCGAAGGATATACCGCCATGGATTATTCCTTTGATGAAGAGGAGGCGGTTCACAGTCCCGAATATGAAAGGGCAGAGGAATACTATAAAGAGCAGTTTAAGAAGTATGAAGAGCCAACGATGATCCCTGCAGACCTTTCCGGTAAGGAAGCGGAAGGACTGATGGCGATCGTATCGGTAAAAGAAGATAAGGCTGCAGTTGACCGGTTCTGCAAGGAAAGGGGAATAACTCCGGCTGCGCTCTTCCTTTCATCAACTCTCCTTACAGCCTCCCGATATTCCGGGAATAAAAAGGCAGCCATATCCATGCTGTCCTCCGGAAGAAGTGATTCTAGGACTTTGCGCTCCGTTGGCATGTTCGTACACACGGTACCCCTGGTCTTTGATCTTGACCGGGATCTTTCCGCGTCAGACTTTGCCGTGGAAGCGGGAACGGTGATGAAGGACAGCATCAAAAACGAGATCTTCCCCTTCTCATCCATTGCCGCGGAATACGGATACCGCACTGAGATCATGTACGAGTATCAGGTAGGCGTGACCGGGGATGAAAAGAAGGTTAAGCGTATTCCCCTGGCACTGGAAACTCCTAAATTTAAGACTGCCGTGGTCATCGGAGAAGAGGACGGACAGTATCTGATAAGCCTCCGCTATAATGATGAGCTTTATTCCGCCGATCATATGGAAGCCTTCTTAAAGGCCTTTTCCCATGTGACGCAGTCAATGATCGCTGACCCGAAGGCTGACATAAGGCATATCTCCCTTATGGGCAGTGAGGAGGAGAAAAAGGTACTGGGCTTCGGAGAAGCGCCCGGTAATCCCCCGGCTCACGAGCTCCTGCATAAAGCCTTTGAAGGAGCTGCAGCGAAGTATCCGGAAAGGGATGCGCTAATAACATCTGAGGGCAGGAAGACCTTTGCGGAGCTGAATCATGCAGCGGGCATTATAGCCGGAAACCTCCGGAAATATAATATCGGTCCGGAGAACGGGGTTTTACTCCTTCTTCCCAGGAAATGGTATTACTTCGCCACCATGTTTGGCGTATTAAAGACCGGCGCCTTCTTTATTCCCTGTGATCCCGAGTACCCGTCCGACAGGATAAGCCATATTTTAGAGGATTCCGGTGCCGGACACATAATCACCACCGGGGATCATAAGGATGTATGCCGGGAAGGCAGCGTTCTTATAATTGATGAACTGTTAACAGGAGAGGAAACAGAGGTTTCGGAGAATGTAAAACCCGGCGACCTCGCCTATATGATCTACACCTCCGGTTCCACCGGCAGGCCTAAGGGCGTGGAGCTTACGCATCTCGGTATCTGCAATTACGTCAATGCCGATAAGAAGAGCCCGTTTTTCTACTATATCGCAGAGGGACCGAAAAAGGTGGTTTCCGTCACCACGGTATCCTTTGATATGTCCTTTAAGGATACGGTCGGCGTTCTCATAAACGGAGGAACGGTCATCTTCACAAATGAAGAGGAGATGAACGATCCCAGGGCGCTGTCCCTTATGATAGAAAAGAATGGTGCCGATGTCTTCAGCGCTACGCCATCGAGGATCCTGCAGTACATGGAGTACGAGCCCTTCTTTACCGCATTGTCCAAATGCTCACTGGTGATCTGCGGAGGAGAGGCTTATCCCCTTACTCTTCTTAAAAAGCTTAAAACCATTAAGGATATAAGGATTCTTAATTCCTACGGCCCTACGGAGATCACGGTATCATCCAATATGGCGGAGCTTACGCATGCGGATCATATCAGCATCGGACCGCCCCTGCCGGGCTATACGGAATTTATCGTGGACTCCGATGATAATCTGCTTCCCGCCGGTGTTGCCGGAGAGCTTCTGATCGGAGGTCCCGGAGTGGCAAGGGGTTATCATAACCTTAGTGAGCAGACTGAAAAAAGCTTCGTGATGTACAGGGGACAAAGGGTCTATCGTTCCGGAGATTATGCCCGCTGGGATAAGGACGGAAATGTGGTCATCCTGGGACGTAAGGATAACCAGCTGAAGCTCAGGGGACTCAGGATAGAGCCGGATGAGATCCGCTCCCTTATGGAAGAGCAGGAGGGTATCCGCAAAGCGGTAGTGACCATCAAGAAGATCTCCGGTCTCGAAAACCTCTGCGCTTACTTTACCGCAGATAAAAAGATAGATATTGCGGCGTTAAAGGAGGCCTTATCCAGAAAGCTTACGAAATACATGGTTCCCACTGCCTACCTTCAGCTTGAAGAGATCCCGGTTTCTCCCAACGGAAAGACGGATCTGAAGGCGCTTCCGGAGCCTGAGATGCTGGTAAGCAGTGAGTACGTGCCTCCGGTTACGGATGCGGAGATATGCTTTGCCGAAATATTTAAGGATGTGCTGAAGCTCGACAGAGTCGGGGCAACGGATGATTTCTTTGACATAGGAGGAACGTCCCTTGTGGCTGCAAGCGTGGTCATCGAAGCTGAGCGAAAGGGCTATCCGATAGCCTTCGGGAATCTGTTCAAGTACAAGACACCCAGAGCCCTGGCTGCCTTTCTGAAAGGGAAGGAACCCGGGAATACCGATCCTTCCACAGGAAATGATTTTTCCGGCTATGACATGGATGCTGTTAATAAAGCTCTTGCAGGGAATACCATGGAAGCGTTCCTGGCTGATGGATCCCGGGATATAGGAAACATCCTTCTTACCGGTGCCACCGGATTTATGGGTATACATCTTCTCTTTGAATTCCTGAAGCAGGAAAAGGGCAACGTATACTGTCTGGTGCGGCCTACCAAAAAAGAGGGCGCGAGACAGAGACTGGAAAACCTTTTATTCTTCTACTTTGGCGATGTTCTGGGCGAGAGAGTGCGAAGCGTATACAGCACGATCAAACACAGGATAGTGGTAGTGGAAGGAGACGTGACGGACGAGGGATCCTTTGAACAGCTTAAATCCTATGATATCGACACGGTCTTCAACTGCGCTGCAAACGTAAAGCATTTTTCAAAGGGCACGGATATCGAGGATGTAAATGTCAGAGGAGTTGATAACTGCATTAAGTTCTGTTTGGATAAAGGCGCAAGGCTCATTCATTTCTCAACGATCAGCGTTGCGGGAAGCATAAGGGATATACCGGAAAATGCCGGAAAGATCCTGGATGAACAGAGCATGTTCTTTGACCAGACCCTGGAGAACCAGTATTCAGCGTCAAAGATGAAGGCAGAACTGAACGTTATGCAGGCAGTGGCCCAAAAGGGACTCTCCGCCAAGATCATCCGCGTAGGCTCCCTGTCTGCCCGGGAAAGGGATGGTGAATTCCAGGCAAATTACCTGAGCAACAGCTTTGCCGGAAGACTCCGCTCCTACTTTGTACTTAAGGCATTCCCCTATTCCATGATGGATTCGTCTGTCAGGATGGGACCCATTGATATAAGCTGCCGCGCCTTTTTGGAGCTCGCAAAAACAGGAGACCGGAACACGCTTTTCCATGCGGTAAATAACGACACGCTGCCGCTTTCCGTGCTTATAAATGCAATGAAGCGCTGTGGTGTCGAAATAGATTATGTTGAGGATAAGGAGTTCGACAGGCGCTTTAAGGAAGCGGAGCTTGATCCGTCGAAGGCAAAGATACTGCAGAGCATCAGCGCTTACCGCTCCCTTCACAACAGGAACGGAATGAGAGAGGTTTCTGTGGACAGTGAATTTACCACACAGGTACTGGCAAGGGAAGGATTCTTCTGGCCTGTTTTAGGTATGGGATATTTGGATAATTTCATAAACGGACTGATAGGACTTGGATTCTTTGATGAGGATTATCTTAACAGATAGGAGGAAATTCAAATGTGGGACAGTTCTTACAACAATGAGCTAACTGAACGGAGAAACAAAGCCGTTAACGCCGGCGGTACGGAAAAGGCGGAGCGGCAGCACGCAAAGGGAAAGCTTACAGCCAGGGAGAGGATCGACTATCTGGTTGATGAGGGTTCCTTCGTCGAGATCGCGGGATTCCAGATATCTGATGTTCCCATTGAAGGCGCCAAGGGCAAAAACTATCCGGGTGACGGCGTGGTGACCGGTTACGGCCTCATAAACGGAAGACAGGTATTTATCTCATCCCAGGATTTTACCGTTATGGGCGGTACGATAAGCAAGGGCAATTCACGAAAGATCTGCAGCGTTATTCAGATGGCGATAGATCACAAGGCGCCCTATATTTCTATAAATGACAGCGGCGGCGCGAGACTGGATGAGGGAATATACGCCATGGATGCATGTTCTGCCATACTTCACGCCAACGTAATGGCGTCCGGCGTGATACCGCAGATAGCGGTTATCCTCGGTCCCTGTGCCGGTGTGGCCAGCTATTCCCCTGCCCTTATGGATTTCATCATCATCCAGAGGGATAACGGACAGATGTACCTTACAGGTCCGGACGGAGTAAAGGCTGCGATAGGCGAGACCACCACGGTTGAAGAACTGGGAGGAGCAAAGGTTCATATTGAGGACTCGGGTCTCGCCCATTTCTGCTATGAAGATGACAAGAACTGTCTCGCAAAAGTCCGTGAGCTTTTGGACTTTCTTCCCCAGAGCTGCGATGTGCGTCCCGCTTTGAAATCCTATCCGGACTATGACGGTTCCAAGTATATAGAGAATATCGTTCCCGATAACGCCAGAAAGCCCTATGATGTCCGTCCCGTTATCCTTGCCATTGCAGACGGCGGTCTGTTTATGGAAGTCCAGAGGGATTATGCCAAAAACATAGTTATAGGTTTCATGCGTATCGGCGGAGAATCGGTGGGCGTGATAGCAAACCAGCCCAGGGAAATGGCCGGAAGCCTTGATGCCAAAGCATCGGAAAAGGCTGCAAGGTTCATCCGTTTCTGCGATTCCTTCAGGATACCCGTCCTTGCCATGGTGGACGTCCCGGGTTATATTCCCGGAACCGAACAGGAGCACGGCGGGATCATCCGCCGCGGAGCCAAGCTTTTATATGCTTTCTCGGAAGCCACGGTTCCAAAGATCACGCTTATCATGCGTAAAGCCCATGGCGGCGCATACCTTGCCATGAACTCAAAGAGCCTGGGAGCGGATTATGTCTTTGCATGGCCCATTGCCCAGATCGCCATTATGAGCGCAGACGGGGCGGTCGGTATCATAAAAAGGAAAGAACTGAAGGCTGCGGAAGATCCGGCAGCACTGCGGGAGCAGTTCAAGAAGGAATACGAAGAGGAATACTATAACCCTTACTATGCAGCATCCATAGGCATGATAGATGAAGTCATCCTTGCGTCGGAAACCAGGCAGAGGATACTTCAGGCCATATCCGCGTTCCGGAATAAAGAAACCGAAAATCCGAAAAAACGCCACGGCAATATGCCCTTATAAATCCGATCCGGAGGCAGCATGTACAAAAGGAACGCAAAGCTTATACAGAGAAAATATTATGAATATCTTCTGCCCTCAGTAATGTCTGCGGCTGCACTGGCAGTTGCAAGCCTGGTGGACAGTATGCTGGTGGGGTCCCTGCTCGGTACGGAGGCCCTGGCGGGAGTGGGGGCTGCGGCTCCCATCACCGCCCTGGGAAACGCCATGTTTCTCCTCTTTTCAGCGGGAGGATCGACCTGTGCTTCCTACGCACTGGGGGAAAGAAACACAAAGAAAGCGAATCAGTGCTATACCACGGGGATATATGTGGGTTTTGTCTGTATCACCATTATCGTACTGATACTGGAAGCTTTCGCGGTGCCGATCTGCAGCCTAATGTGCTACGGTGACGCCCTTCTGGCAGAAAACATGGTCTCCTATGTGAGACCCCTGCTTTTCGTATTTCCCCTTTTGTTCCCGACTTTGGGCATTGCCCAGTATATGCGGATAGACGGACATCCGAAGATGGGGTCTTATATAGCGGTTGCAGCCAATGCCGTTAATCTGGTACTTGATTTTATCTTTATTAAATACCTTAATTTAGGTGTGACGGGTGCCGGCCTCTCTACCTTATGCGGTTATATCTTTGGGATATTCCTGGTTCTTCCGTGGATCAGGTCAAAGGAAAAATCCTTTAAGGTGGTCAATCCCCTTCCGGGTCTTTTTTCCACTCTCCGTGATATCTTTGCCGCCGGTTCATCCAGGTTTTTCCTGAATCTTGCGGATTTTGGCAAAAGATTTTTCTTCAACTCCATCGTTTTATTATATTTAGGGGAACCCGGATTATCGGTGCTGACAGCCTGCAACAGCCTGATCTTCTTCTCTACGGCCATTACCAACGGAGGATCAGATGCGTTTTTGCCTATCATCGGATCGCTGATGGGAGAGAGGGACTATTTCGGGATCAGGGAGTGCGTAAAAAGTGCTGTCTGCTTCGTGCTGACGGGGTGCATAATCTTTTCCCTCATATTGATATCCATGCCGCATGCCATCGGAGGTCTCTTCGGGCTTAATACCGGTGAAACAGAGTATTTATTCATCAGGGCGGGGAGGCTCCTCTCATTATCCTTCCCCTTAATGGGACTGGTGACTGTGCTGCAGACGAATTTCAATACCACAGGAAGACACAGGATCTCCATAGCCATATCTATTTTAGGCCAGATGGTATATCTCTGTGTCGCAGCCGCACTGATCGGAATGATAAGGCATGATGTCCTGTGGGCGGGATTTCCGGCATCCTACATTGCTACACTTATCACGGTTTATATCTATATTCTCTATATCAGGAAGAAGGAAGGGATAAAAGGTTTTCTCCTGTTAAAGGAGCCGGATAAAGATACGATCATCAGATCCGTTACGATTGAAGCCACAAATGAAATGGCTGCCGGATTATCGGAAAAGGTCCTGGAAAAGATGGCCGTACTGGATATGGATCAGCGGATAAAAAATCATTTTGCGGTTGAAGTTGAGGAGATGACGACTGCCATAGCTGAGCGCAGAAATTCCCAGTCTGAAAAGTCCTTAATAGATATATTATTTATACTGGAAAAAGAGGGTAAGTCCGTTATCTATCGTGAAAACGGGCCGGCCTTCAATCCCCTGGCGGATGACCCGGATGAAACCCGGGGAAAGATGCTGAAAAGCCTTTGCAAATCCTATGATTTCTCAAGGCAGATGGGCTTTAACACCACTATAATGAGATTCTAAAACATAGATGCAGCCATGACATGCTTTTTCTGACAAGACACGGGGACGGTTCTTTTGTCTTCGGATATTATTATTTGCCGGTAAGCGATGCCAGCTGAGCCTCTAATTCCTTTATTTTGGACTCGGCGGCGTCTGCACGGGACTCGGCGGCGTCAGCACGGGATTTCTCTTCGTCAGCACGTTTCCGTTCTGTCTCGGTATTTTGACGTTCCATCTCACGACCTTCTTCAAAGCCTTCATCATATCTTTCCTGGTAATGTTCTAACAGAGTCATGTAGTCAGCCCTCCACTCCTCGTGCCTTTTCGATTTATCGACTTCATCCGACTTCTCCTTTTCATTATAAAAAACCCTGTTTTCAGTTTCAAGCAATTCGTGGAAAATTCGGACGATATGTCCAGACTTGTTTTCCAGAAATGTAGGGAAATGATATCACCATTTCCCCCAAAAGCAAATATATAATTCAGTGGGATGATTCCCTGATCGTGTTATCCTATTCTGACAATGTCTGTGGCGATTTTTTCCCGGAAGCGGATATCATGCTCAACTAACAGCATTGTCGGCTCATATTGAAGGATCAGATTTTCAATCTGCATACGGGAGAATACGTCAATAAAGTTCAACGGTTCGTCCCAGATATATAAATGCGCCGGGGTGATAAGGCTTGCTGCTATGAGGACTTTCTTTTTCTGTCCTTCGGAAAAATCCTCCATGTTCTTTACGAACTGCTCCCGCCCGAGATCAAGCTGCCTTAAGACCGCAAGAAACAGGCTTTCACTGAGTCCTTTTGTTTCGCAGAATTTCTGCAGGGAACCGTTCAAAAATGAAGTATCCTGATTGACATACGATACCGTCATGCCCGATGCGGCGTCAAGCTCGCCTGATATATACAATCCGGACTGCATTCCGTACTCCTGCATATTTAACTTTTGCAATATTGTTTTCAGAACACTCGATTTCCCGCATCCGTTCTCGCCGGTAAGGATTATTCTGTCACCGTTCTTTACCTGAAAACGCAGCCCGGAAAATAATTCTTCCCCGGCATCCTCGTACCGTAAAGACAGGTCATTAGCATTTACCAGTACATCCTTATGAAATTTTAGAGGATGTATCTTCAGATCTGACACCTTCTCAATATCCTGCAGCAGCCCCTCTTTTTCCTCAATCTCACGGCCGATACGCTTTTCCACGGATTTCACTCTTGACTGCATCTTTTTGGTTTTCGCACCGATAAATGATCTGGATGCAATACTCCTGTCATGTTCCTTAACGGGATCAAATCCTATTTTTGTATTCTCGTTCTTCTCCGCCCACCTGCTGTTCCTGTCTGCGGCGCTCTTCAGCTTGCTTATCTCCTTAAGATGCTTTTCGTTTTCTGCCTGTGAAAAAGCATCCTTCTTTTCCTTATTCGCCCACCAGCTTGAAAAATTACCTGCCTGAACCTCGATCGTAGACCGGTTAAGCACCAGCACATGATCACATACCCCATCCAGCAGATCCCTGTCATGTGACACAAGGATAAAGCCCTTTTTCGAAGCAAGGTATGCTTTCACGATATCACGCGCCCTGCTGTCTAAATGGTTTGTCGGCTCATCGATCAGAAGAAACTCATTCTCTGCCGCAAACAGAACGGAAAGCATAACCCTTGTACGTTCCCCATAACTCAGCGTTCCGAAAGGACGATAAAGACATTCCGGATCCATCTGAAGCTCATTCATCTGGATAAGCACCTGCCACAGTTCAATCCCGGGCTTCCATCTTTCCATCAGATCCGCGGCAGTCCCGGACAGCTCCGGCCCGGAAACCTGATAAGGGAAATAATCAAAAAAGGCAGCTGTCTTTATGCTGCCCCGGTAATCATATTTTCCCATGAAAAGATTCAGCAGGGTGGTTTTTCCCTTGCCGTTCCTGCCGATAAGTCCCAGCTTCCAGTCCGTATCAATACTGAAGCTCACATCTTTTAGGACATCATCGGAGCTTCCATCATATGAAAAATTTAGGTCAGTAACCTGTATCTGAGCCATCTTTTATTCTATGTACTAACGTTCGCTCTGAAGAATTGAATAGTACATTCTTCCGTCGTAATCCGTTTCACTAATCTTAAAGTAATCTCTCAGGGTGCCTTCATACTTTTCTTCTTCCCTCAAGAACCTCGTGATAGTCCTCCAGATTCTTTTTCAGAAGATCAGGGATCTGCAGTTCATAAGGACATTTTGTAATGCAGACTCCGCAATTAATACAATCGTTGATCTTTGACATTTCATCCTGCCAGTATTCAGAGAGCCAGTCTCCGCTGGGAGCCCGCCTGAGCATAAGTGCCATGCGGTTACACTGATTTATCTGTATGCCGGTAGTGCAGGGCATACAATAACCGCAGCCTCTGCAAAACTCGCCCTGGAGCTCTTTTCTCTCGGAATTGATAAAGCTGCTGATCTCTTCATCCATTTCAGGTGTGTCGTCCATATATGAGAGCCACTCTTCAAGTTCGGTCTCTCTTTGGATTCCCCAGATCGGGACAGCGCCTTCAAACTGGGATATGAAAGCCATGGCTGCCCGGGAGTTCGTGATCAGTCCTCCGGCCAGCCCTTTCATGGCGATAAAACCCACGTCATTCCTGTTGCATGTATGTACCAGTTCTTTCTCTCTGGCAGAGGCAAGATAACTCATAGGATACTGAAGTGTTTCATACAGTCCTGATTCAGCAATTTCCTCCGCAATCCCGATCTTATGAGCTGTTCCGCCAATATGCCTTATCAGCCCTTTGGCCTTTGCTTCCTGCATGCACTCATACATTCCGCTCCCGTCCCCGGGTTTCCAGCACTGGCCCATCAGATGAAACTGATAGATATCAATGTAATCTGTTTTCAGTTTATTTAGGGAAGTATCCAGATCCTTCCAGAAACCTTCCGGATTCCCGGATGGTGTTTTTGTCGCAATAACTATCGTCTTTCGGTCAATCTTCCCGTCACCGAAAGCTTCTCCCAGCTTTTCTTCGCTGTCGCTATATGCTCTTGCCGTATCAAAGAACCTCATTCCTCCATCATAGGCTTTTCTCAATATCTCTGCCGCTTCTTCCTTAGAGATTCTCTGTATAGGAAGCGCTCCGAAGCCGTTTTGGGGAACCCTGATTTTTGTACGTCCTAAAACAATATCTTTCATATTTTCTTTCTCCCTTTTTACAAAAGTGTTTCTACTCGACAAACCGGAATTTATGACCCATGCGCACATCACCTGGTCGGTTGGGTCATAAAAAACGAGCAGAAGTCCGACGGACTAGCTGAAAATTATGACCCACGCGCTTCTGGTACGGCTTCTCGGGTCATAAATGGAGATAAGAAGTATGTCAGATGCACTGAGAAATATGACTCAAACACGCCTCGCCAGGTCAGTTGGGTCAAAAACGAACTAAAAACTACCGGATTAACTGCGATTTGTTTTCACATACACACAAATGTAAAAAGGGATTTTTCCTTTTACGAATCATAATTAGACGTAAATATCTCTCTGCCCCCGGGTTATCTGGAGATTGGCGGTTGGAATCCGCCGGCGACCTGGTCAAGATCCTCATTATCTAAGCGCAGACCTTCGTCCTTGGCTGCGTCTTTTGCTTCACCGGAGATGTTCTTTACTTCTTTCTCTGACTGTGTGTTATCAACTTTCATTTTAGGATCATCCGTATGCTTCATAGGTATACACCCTTTACCGATTACCGTTTGAAATATTATACAATAAAACATTATGTTATGGCAGCAGTTTTTTAAGCATAAATCCGCTTGCGAAATAACAGGATAGATGATAAAAATACTCTTATGAATATCATTGAGATAAGGGACATCAATGACCCTGCGCTGGATATCTTTTCCAGGCTGTCGGAGACGCAGCTTTTTCACTACAATGAGCCGGAGCCCGGCTTTTTTCTTGCGGAGAGTGCAAACGTGATACTCCGGGCGATGGAAGCGGGATACGAGCCCTTCTCTCTTCTTATAGAAAAGGAGAGGATGGAAACGGAGGGCAGCCCTGTTTTTAACTATATAAAGGAGCACCTGGGGACGGAAGCAATGGATTCCCTCCCGGTGTACACTGCGGAGCGGGAGATAGTAACGCGCCTTACCGGCTATAAGCTGGTGCGGGGATTGTGGGCCGTGATGAAGCGCCGCGTCCTTCCGGATGCCGATGAGTTCTGCAGGGATAAGAAAAGGATCGCCCTTCTCTATGATGTTGTAAATCCCACCAATGTGGGAGCGATCATCCGTTCGGCGGCAGCCCTCGGTATCGAAGGGGCTCTGCTCACCTATCCCACCGTGGATCCCCTGACAAGGAGATCCGCCAGGGTCAGCATGGGAACGGTTTTCCAGATGCCCTGGACAAAGCTCAGGAAGGATGAAGAAAACGGAGCTGCACTCATAAAAAGGTTAAAAGGGCTTGGCTTTGTAACCGCGGCAATGGCGTTAACGGAAAATTCGGTAAGCGTAAATAACCGCTCACTTCTGTCATCGGAAAGGATAGCGGTAATACTCGGAACGGAGGGGACAGGACTTCCGGATGAGGTGATCGGAGAAGCGGACTACCGGGTAATGATCCCGATGAGCCACGGAGTGGACTCACTTAATGTGGCGGCAGCAAGCGCTGTGGTATTCTGGGAACTTAGTAATAAAGCATAATATGAAAAAGATCCTTGGAGCTAAAGCCCCGGAATGAGATGAGCAGTTGTCATTCTGAGCGAAGCGAATAATCTTAGTCAGGGAGGAAATGAATATGTATAAAGTAAAGAAAAAACACATGGCAGCAGCGGCGGCACTTATTATGTCTGCAGCCCTTATGCTCTCAGGCTGCAGCGCGGGAAACTCTGCGGATACTGCGGGAAGCAGCACGGAAACGGCGGGAGAGGCGGCAGGAAGCACTGAGGCGGCGGAGGCACCCGTGACCAAGGCAGCACCCGCTGAAGTACAATCAAAGAGCGCACCTGCGGCTGCGGAAAAGGACGAGGCGGAAGAAACCGCTGATAACGGAAGTGTGAAGGGAGACCGCCCGGAATACCGCATAGAGAGCGAATCCTATGCGGCGAAAAGTGAATATTTCTACGGTGATTTCGAAAGAGTATATATCACCGATGACAACCATCCTGTTCTGAAAAAGGCGGTGGACGATTATTTTACCGCATCCCGGAAGGACTTTGACAAAATGTGCAAAAACTACGAGGCAGAGGAAGAGGAGGTGAATAAGGAGGCACTGGCTTCTGATGATGAATTCAGCCATGTCATGTACTACAGCTGCGGAACCTACTGCAAGGTAAAAAGGGCGGATTCAAAGGTATTCAGCATTTGTATCGATGAATACAGCTATACCGGCGGAGCCCACGGCACTTCCTATTCCTACGGCGTGAATTTTGACACGGAGACCGGAGAAATACTCGCCGCCAGGGATATCGGAGATGTGGCGCCGACAGTCGAGGAATACGTGCTTAAAACCATTGAGGCTTCCGGAGAGGAAGCGGAGGAAGGCATGTTCCCCGAGTACAAGGAAACTGTCCACAGCATGCTTTCAAAGGGAATGGACGAGATGGCATGGTGGTTTGATGATCTGAGGCTCGTAACTGCTTTCCAGCAGTATGACATAGCGCCCTATGCAGCGGGAATACTGGAATTCGGCGTGCCTTGCACGGAGCTGGAAGGCTTTAATGAAAAGTACCTGCCTGACGGGGACTTTGCCTACGTGCCCCTCCACGATAACGGCTTTGCGGACATCCTGGATGTGGACAGCGACGGAAAAGAAGATACGGTATGGATTGAGACGCTGCACGAGGAGGACTCCTACAACGATACCTTTGTCCTTCACAAGAATGATGAGAGCAAGGCGCTCAGGTTCGAGTACTATTACTCCACCTCCCACGCCTATGTGCATTCGGATAGCGGAGACTATCTCTTCATAACCGCCACCACGGATAATGACTGGAGAGATACGGAGATGTATGATGCGAAGACCTTAAGGCTCATTCAGGAGATAGAGGGCGGCATCAGTAACGTGGACGAAGAAAAGCTCACCGTCAGCACCAGGCAGCAGGCTCTCGGAACCTGGGGCGCGGAAAAGGACTATTCCTACGGTCCCGACGGCATCACCACGGATCAGGATACCTACAGGATAAATAACAATGCGGCCGGGGATAACAGGAAATCCCTTACCCTCCTTCAGGATCTCGATTATCACACGGAGCCCGGAAAAGAAAATACGGAGACCCTGAAAAAGGGAAGTAAGATCTACCCCGTAGAGATCGGGAAAAATGAAGCCGGATTTGAAACGGAGTCCGGGGAAAAAGGCTATATCAGCTTTGAAACCGATGAGGAAGAAGGCGGTATAAAGGTTAACGGCATTAATGAAAACAAGCTTTTTGACGGCATTGTATACGCGGGATAAAAAACACTTGCAATATATGGCCGATGCGCGTATATATATTAGGGTATGAAAAAAGCATTTTGAGTTTTAAGGAGGATCTATATGTTTTGTCCTAATTGCGGATCACAGGTAGAAGACGGAGTCAGATTCTGTCCGAGCTGCGGAGCTGATATGGGTGGAGCAGCTGAGGCTGATAACACTGCTTCCCAGAATACTGCGGAAGATAATGTGCAGCAGGCAGAAACTTATTCAGATTACAGTAATTCACAGGCTGTAAATGACGGTGGATTTACAGGCAGAGGAACCAGCAGGAATATCGTAGTATGCATCATCCTGTCGATCATCACCTGCGGCATCTACTGCATTTACTGGATGTACGTATTAAATGAAGAGATCAATTCCCTTTCCGGAGAGGAAAACGCTACCGGCGGCGGAATGGTCATCCTCTTCTCCATCATCACCTGCGGTATCTACACTCTTTACTGGTACTACAAGATGGGAGAAAGGGTTGACGGCATGAAGGCCAATATGGGAACCCCTTCATCGTCAAGCCACATTCTTTACCTCGTACTCGGAATCTTCGGTCTCGGTATCGTAAACTATGTACTTATGCAGGATACCATCAATAAGGCTGTAGCATAAGAGAAAAAGGAACAGCTGAACTTAATAAAAAAGACGGGCGGCGGATCGAAAGATTCGCCGCTTTTTCTTTTCGCATCGCCGCCTCTGTGTTACAATGATTTTTCGAGGTGAAAAACATGGCTACAGACATCAATCTGGCGAAATATGTGACAGAACACATAGACAGCGCCATAGAAAACGAAGACATAAAAATCTACTACCAGCCGATCATCAGAACCCTTACGGGGGAGGTGTGCGGCAAGGAAGCCCTTGCCCGCTGGGACGATCCGGAGCTGGGCCTTTTGGAGCCGAAGGACTTCATCCCGGTGCTGGAAGAGAATAAGCTGATCCATAAGCTCGACTGCTTTGTGATATCAAAGATCTGCAGCCACTATGACCACTGCCTCGGGAGAAATGATCCCCTGATCCCCATATCCTTCAACCTCTCCTGGCTGGACTTCGAGCTCTGCGATATCATCGCCGTCCTGAATGCCGAGGTGGAGAGGAACCGCATGCCCCGGGAAATGATCAGGATAGAGGTCAATGAGAGCCTGATCGTCCATGACAGGGAGCTTATCGGGCAGAAATTAAAGGAACTCCACGAGGAAGGCTATGAGATCGTAATGGACGATTTCGGCAGCGGCCATTCCTCCCTCAATATATTAAGAAAGTACGTTTATGACGAACTGAAGATAGATATGCGTCTCCTCTGGGGAGACGACGACAGGTCAAAGAAGCTTATCGAGCAGCTGATCTCCATGGCAAAGTCCCTCGGGGTAAAGACCAATGCGGAGAGCGTGGAAACAAAGGGGCAGAGAAACTTCCTGACCTCCATAGGCTGCGAAAAGATGCAGGGCTTCCTCTTCGGAGAACCCATGTTTTACTGGGATCTGCTGCCCTGCCTCCGGGAAAAGGGCATGAGCACCGAGCCCCTGAGCCTGAAGGGCTATTATGACAGGATCGGCCTTGCGGATATCATGAAGAAGAGGAACAGCTCCTATGCGATAGTGGAATTAGCGGAGGGCCACTCCCATTATCTCTATTTTAATGATGAATACAGGGAAAATATTCAGAGCATCGGGATCACTGATCTCACGATGCTGGAAAGCCTCTGCAATGACAACGAATCCGCCCTTAACTTGAAATTCATGCAGATGATCAGGCGTTCAAAGGAAAGAGAAACGGAGCAGGTAATGGACTTCGTATGGAAGGGAAATTACTGCATCGTTAAATTCGTATTTCTGGCCGGAAACAGGAAAAAGGATGCCTACGAGGTAGAACTCGAAAATCTTTCCAGGGACTCCAGGGTAAATCACCTGCAGAAGATAAATGACGCTTTGGAAGGAATATACTCCGTATTTGACCGGGTGGTACAGGTGGATCCCGTAAAAGACCGGGTAAATATCCTGCATAAGGAAACCGGCTTTGCCGAAAAGTACGACAGCAACAGCTTCTCGGAGAACATCGGCAAATTCATAAAAAGCGAGATCTATGCCGATGACCGGGAGAGATACAGACAGTTCTCAGATATAAGGAATATCGAAGAGAGGATAGGAAAGTCCGGCAGGAACTATATCGCCGGGTGCTTCCGCTTCAAGAACCAGAACGGAAACTATGTATGGAGGGAGCAGCATATCATTCTCTCCGGCGGAAGGGATGATGAGCGGAAATTCCTTTTCTGCACCAGGGAAGTGGACGAGAAGCAGCTCGCCCTCATTATGGAGCTCAGTTCCTTTGTGTCCGGGAAATCCGACAGCGTAAAGGGAATGGAAATAGGAGACGGCCCTCTTTGGAAGACGATGGTGGAGATCTGCCACGTCGGACTCTTCTGGAAGGACAGGGACAGGAGATTCCTCGGAGTAAATAAGGCCTTCCTCGATTACTATGGTTTTGAGTCGGATGAAGAGGTGATAGGAAAAACCGACGAGGAAATGAACTGGCACGTGGATCCCGAACCCTTCAGGATCGACGAGGAAAATGTCATAAGGAACGGGGTAGTCATAAAGGAAGCCATAGGCAAGTGCCTCGCCCGGGGTGAGATCAGGGATATCCTCGTAAATAAGGCTCCGGTATATAAGGAAGGAAAAATAGTCGGTATCCTCGGCTACTTCAGGGATATCACCGAGAGAGCCTCCCAGTACGGCGAGTTAAAGACCGTGTCCGTAACAGATCAGGTTACGGGAGTGCTGAACGTAAGAGGCCTTATGGATGCGGCCTCCGGCTACGAATCAGCGTACCGTGACAACAGGAAAGATTACGCGATGACGGTATTCCATATAGACCAGTATGAGGGTATCAGGAAAGAATACGGAAAAGAGCACTGCGACAGGGTGATGGCCGCAGTTGCGGAAAGGATAAAGAAGAAAGCCGGTGCCTCCGCGGTTATCGGCAGGTCCGCCGCTGACGTCTTCCTGATAATACGCCAGGTGGAAAGCCCCGAGGAAGGACCCTCCTTCATGCAGAGTATCAGCAACGAGATCTCCGCGATAAGGGAGGTGGACAGCATACCCTGCACGATCTACACCTCCGCGGGTTATGCGGCCTATTCCGAATCCGGCAGTGCTGAAGCGCTTTACACCGCCGCTATGAAGAGGATGAATGACCAGATGGAGAGGATGAGGAGATTTACAGGAGGATTTTAAGGGACACGCTTTAAAAAATTTTTATTTTAGTGTATTATAATTTGGCATGTTTATAACCACTGTTATATGAGAGATATGAGAGGGTAGACTATGGAACAGCATGTAACCATTAAGGGAGTGAGATCCGGAATAGTCCTGAAGCTCGATAAGGATATCAGCTTTGACGAGCTGCTGCCTCAGATCGCCGAGAGATTCGAATCTGCGGCATCCTTCTTCGGTACGTCGAAGATAGTGCTGAAGATCGATGGCAGGAATGTCAATGAAGAGGAAAGCGGCAAGATCCTGGATGTCATCAAGGAGAAGACCAAGCTCCGTATCAATGCAGTTGTGGCCGAGGATAAGGAACTGCAGGAAAAGCTGAATAAGGCGGCCGGCAAGGAAAACGAGATCAGCGAAGCCGAAAAGGACAAGATGATTGATGCCCTTACGGAAGAAAATGCGAAGCTGAAGGAGCAGATCGAAGGCCTCACCGGAGTGAACGGGAAATATGCGGAGATACACGTTGGATCCTTACGTTCCGGAATGAGCTATGAAGCAGAGCAGAGCCTCATCATTTTAGGAGACGTAAAGAATGGAGCCACTGTTACCGCGGGAGGCAGCATCTTTGTTATCGGAACTCTTACGGGTATTGCGGGAGCCGGCGTATACGGAGACAAGAAAGCCTTTGTAATGGCGCTGAATATGGATCCCCTGCAGATAAGGATAGCGGATTCCCTTGCGATCTCCGAGGATCAGGATCCTGTGGATTTCTCGAAGACCGGGCTTTCAAACAGCGTGCGTCATGTGGATAACGGACCTGAGGTGGCGGAGATCACCGACGGACATATCATCATAAAGCCGTATGACAGGGAGTTCCTTGAGAACTGCGCATTCCTGAATGACAAGAATGACTGACGGTGCGGGGCACTCTCACTTGTCAACATGACATGTTTTGTGCGGGGCACTCTCGCTTGTTATCCTGAGCGAAGAGAAGGATCTTTGGTAGTTATCTAAGTGTATAAGTTAAGTATAAGGAGTATGTAAAAGAAATGGCAGAAGTAATCGTAGTAACATCCGGCAAGGGAGGAGTCGGAAAAACCACTACCACTGCAAACCTCGGAACAGGTCTTGCAAAGCTGGACAAGAAAGTGGTACTGGTGGACACGGATATAGGACTTCGTAATCTGGACGTGGTCCTCGGTCTGGAGAACAGGATAGTATACAACCTGGTTGACGTGGTTGACGGAAACTGCAAGATAACCCAGGCTCTGATAAAGGACAAGAAGGTGGACGGCCTCTATCTCCTTCCCGCGGCCCAGACCAGGGATAAGGATGCGGTAACCCCCGACCAGATGAAGGATCTGGTTGAGGAGCTGAGAAAAGATTTTGACTATATCATCCTTGACTGCCCCGCAGGAATAGAGCAGGGCTTCAAGAACGCGATAGCGGCAGCCGACAGGGCTCTCGTCGTTACCACTCCCGAGGTATCGGCAGTACGTGACGCCGACAGGATAATAGGCCTTCTCGAGGCAAATGAGATAAAGAACAGCCGTCTGATAGTAAACAGACTGAATGTGGACATGGTTAAGCACGGAAACATGATGACCGCAGATGACGTGGTGGAAGTGCTCTCCATAGACCTTATCGGCGTGGTACCCTATGACGAAAAGATCGTTGTATCCACAAATACAGGAACCCCTCTGGCAGGAGACGACACCCTTGTGGGCCAGTCCTATATGAATATCTGCCGCAGGATCATGGGCGAAGAAGTTCCCTTCCTCAATCTGGAAGCGAAAAAGGGATTTTTCGCGAAGCTTGGTGAATTATTTAAGGGCTGATGATTTGAAGAGGAGGAAATGTTATGAGATTCATGGATCTTTTTAGAAAAAAGACCACCAGCGACATTGCGAAGGACAGACTGAAGATGGTGCTGGTGTCTGACAGAAGTGCCGTTAATCCTGAGATAATGGAAAGGATTAAGAACGATATCATTCAGGTTCTGGCGAAATATGTGGAAATAGACCAGGCCGGACTGGACATCAAGCTTACCCAGGTGGATGCTGAGGGTGAAGACAAGGCAAAGGGGGCTACGGTTCCCGCGCTTTACGCAAATATCCCCATCAAATCAATGAAGCAGAGCAATTGATGGCGGTGTGATCCGGAGCAATACACTTGTCATCCCGAGCGTAAGCGAAGGATCTTTACACTATTAATACAGCCGTTTCTGTGGTATCATAAACAGTGGTTTATGACCGCAGGAAACGGCTTTTTGATTTAAGGAAACAACATGATAAAAATAAGCGTAATAATCCCCTGCTACAATGTCAGCCTCTTTATTGACAGATGCATGGAATCCCTGGAAAAACAGACAATAGGCATGAATTCCTTAGAGATCATTCTGGTGAATGACGCATCCAAGGACGCGACCCTCGGAAAACTCCTTTTATGGGAAATGAAGTATCCGGACAATATCTGCGTGATACCCCTGGAAAAGAATGTGATGCAGGGCGCGGCAAGGAATATCGCCCTCCACTACTGCCACGGCGAGTACATAGCCTACCTGGATGCGGATGACTGGCTGGTGCCCTCCGCCCTGGACAAGGTCTACCGGGCTGCAAAGAAGAACCGCGCGGAAATAGTGAATTACCTGTCAAAGAAGGTCTATATCGACCCCGCGAATGACGACCCATCCACGAAGAGCGGCATGAAGGACAGGATGATAGTGATAAATAATAACGAGGAGAGGCTGGAGTACTTTTCCCACGGAAACGCACCCCTTCTCCGCGGCTGCTGGGACAAGCTCTTTTTACGTGAATTCGTGCTGGAGCATGACCTGAAATTCGCAGAGGGCGTCTTTGATGAAGAGAGTCTTTTCACTACGCCGGCCTATCTCCACATGACCCGCCTCTATGAATTAAATGAATATCTCCACAGATATTTCCAGAATTCCATCAGCTCCACCTACAATCTGATGATCGACATGAAGCGCCGGGACGATAATGCAAAGACCTGGATCGCGACCTACGAGGAGCTGAAGAGAAAAGGAGACCTGGAAGAGCAGCATGAGCTTATAGAGTGGTTCTTCGTGATCAATTACTATATCCGCTCCTTCATCTTCGCGATGTCCCGCGGAATAGAGTATGACACGGAAACCGTGAATGCGATGCAGAATACGGTTCACGAGCTCTTCCCGAATTACCTGCAGAATAAGACCCTTATGGGTATGAAGCTCTATCAGAAATCATTAAAGCTGATTGATGAAAAGGTGGATGACAGCAATATTAAGGAATATAACGAAAAGTGGATGGAGATCTGCAAGGAGAATGTAGGCGGCATATGAAGAAGATTTCCTGCATAGTTCCCTGTTATAACGCGGGAGCCTATATAGACAGATGCATGAACTCCCTCACCACCCAGACGATAGGTGTGGATTCCCTGGAGATCTTTCTGATAGACGACCTCTCTTCCGACAATACGGCGGAAAAGATACGGGAATGGGAAAAGCGTTTCCCTGAGAGCGTGGCCTATATCCCTTTGGAACAGCACGTGATGCAGGGCGCTGCGAGAAATATAGCGATAAGCTATGCATCCGGAGACTACCTCCTATTTTTGGATTCCGATGACTGGCTCCTGCCGATGGCCATAGAACATATTTATGAAAAGGCCGTGAAAAGCGGGGCGGAGATCACGGGCTACCTGTCCCGCAATGCGGAAAAGTATGATCCGGAGGATCTCTCCTACGAAACGGATAAGAAAAATGAGCTACTGAAGATCATAGATACGGGGGATCTTATCCGTCTTTTATTTACCGGCCGGACGATGCGGGGCTGCTGGGACAAGCTCTATAAGAGGAGCTTTGTAACGGAAAACGGCTTCAGATTCGCAGAGGGCGTATTTGACGAAGAAAGCCTTTTCACGATACCCGCCTTTCTGTCCGCCCGACGCTATTACCTCTTAAATGAGGAGCTCCACCGATACTTTGAAAATCATGAGAGCACGGTATTTAACCTTGCAAGAAAGATGGAGCACCGGGATGATAATGCAAAGACCTGGTTCGGGCTTTATAGAGTGCTGAAGGAAAAAGGGTATCTGGACCGGGATGATGTGGTGCCGGAAGCACTTTTCATACAGAATTACTTTAACCGCTCCTTCCTTATCAATATCCCGAGAGGCTTAAAGTATGACGCCGATACGATAAGGAGCATGCAGAATACGGTCAGGGCCTTCTTCCCGGCCTATGAAAAGAACCCTGTTCTCATGCAGATGAGGAGCCTTGAATATACGAAGAGGCTCGTTGACCTTGAGATAAAGGGAGATGACACCTCGGCCTTTGAAGAGATCGTAAAGGAATTTGCCGCAAATGTCGGAAACGAATTATAGCTTTCTGTCAGTCTGTATAATAACCAGGGACCAGAGGGAAAAGCTGGAAAAGTGCCTGAAGGCCGTGAGATCCATGCTTCCCGGAGCCGAAACGGTCGTGCTGGATACCGGAAGCACCGACGGCTCTGTTGATACCGCAAGGAAATATGCGGATACAGTCGGCAGCTTTACCTGGTGTGATGATTTCTCCGCAGCGAAGAATGCGGCTGTTGACAGGGCGGGACGGGACTATGTCCTGATACTCGATACCGATGAATATATTGACGGGATCCTGCCGGAAAAGGACGGGGTCATAAGTATACTGAAGGGCTTAAAGGAATATCCGGACGCCGTCGGCAGGATAAAGCGCTGCAATTCCTATATCAATGAGCAGGGACTCCGTGTAAGCTATGACGAATGGATAAACCGTATCTTTGACCGGCGGTTATTCCGCTATGAGGGCCGGATCCATGAGCAGGTGGTGAAGCGGAACGCTGCGGAAAATGAGGACATTTACGATTACAGGATGTACCGGAGCCCTGTAAGGATCTTCCATGACGGCTATGACCTCTCCGAAGAGGAGCTCCGGAAAAAGGCCGGCCGGAACATGAGCCTCATCATAAAAGAAACAGAGGAAAATCCGGATGATCCCTACCTCCGCTATCAGCTGGGAAAGACCGCATACAGGGCGGGGGATAAGGAAAAAGCGGCGGAGAGCCTGCTTAAAGCGCTGGAGCTCCGGCCGCCGGAAACCAGGGAATACTTAAATGACCTTATCTGCCTTGCGGGCTATTCGCTTCTGGACTGCGGCAGGGCCGGCGAGGGCTTAAGCCTGCTGGAATCATACAGAAAAGAAAAAAGATATTCGGAAGATGCGGATTTTCTCTTCCTCTACGCCATGCTTTTAATGAATGTTACCCGTTTTGACGAAGCCCGGGAGACCTTCATTTCCTGCACCTCGCTGAAACCCTCTTCAACAGAGGGAACATCATCATTTATGGCCTGGTATAATGCCGGGGTAATATCCGAAGTTTTGGGTGACAAAGAGCGTGCGATAGGGTACTATAGTAGGGCAGGAGAGTATGAGCCCGCCAAACTGGGATTCAGGAGATTACAGGGAAAGTAAGGGAAGGAGCTGATCTCACCGGTATGAAAAAACGGAACGACGGACTGTTATTTAAATTCGGATTATTCTTTGCTGTTTTCACGATAGTAACGCTTTTTCTATGCAGTCTGATGATGTACTTCAGTCAGATGCAGTCTTATAAAAAACAATGTCAGGAAAATATCCGTATGATGGGCAAGTATCTGGAGAGCATGATCCTGAATGAAGGACAGGAATTCCAGTTCTATCAGCGCTATTATATGGGACACTACCATGACATGGAGATCCCCATTGATTTCGATGATTTCCATGATAAAAAGATGGAATTCCACCGGCTTTTCCATGAGACCTATCCCGGAATGACCTATGGGGATGACCTGACCTTTTCGCAGCTTACTCCCGAACTTCAGAAAACCTATGCGGAATACATGCAGGAATACTGGCTGCTTACCTTTGAGGCAGCGAAGCGGGATTTCAATCTGGCCTACTGCTACTACCTTACGGTTGATGAAAATGAGGACGACAGCTACGAGGTCTATTACATGATCGACGCTGAGCGTACGGAGCGGGAGGGCTCCGGCGGCAAATTCCTGCATCTCGGTGACCAGTACCACCACACTCCGGAGAATCAGGAGATTGAATGGACCGTATGGAGTACGGGAAAAGCCGTGAATAAGTTCCAGGAGTGGGACAATAACTACGGACACACCTATACCAACTATGTTCCCCTTATAATTGACGGAAATAAGATGGGCCTTATCTGCACCGAAGTGGATGTGGACAAGGTGAATCTGCAGATATTGCTGAACACTATAAAGGAAATGCTGCTGATCGCAGTTGTGCTTATCCTCTGCGTTGTAGGAAGCCTGGTATTCTTAAATAAGGTTCTTATCTCAAAGATCATTGGCATGTCCGAGGACGTTGAAAGATACTCTGCGGATAAGGATGCTTCCATAGCCAAGGATATGGAGAAATACAATAATACCGGAGATGAGCTTTCGGATCTCGCGGGGCAGATCTCCTCAATGATAGTGGAGCTTGATTTCCACATGAAGAACCTGATCGCCACCCATAAGGAGCTTACCGAGACCAGGGAGAGGGCCAGCAGTATGCAGGCTCTCGCCAATAAGGACGCGCTCACCGGCGTCAGGAACAAGACTGCCTACGACAATGAGCTGGCGCTTATCGAAAAGGGACTGAAGGAAAGCCCCATTGACTTCGGTATCGCCATGATAGACCTGAATTACCTGAAGAAGATCAATGATACCTTCGGGCATGAGCAGGGAAATACCGCGATAAAGAAGCTCTGCCACATGGTCTGCGTGATCTTCGACCACTCTCCCGTATTCAGGATCGGCGGGGATGAGTTCGTGGTAATACTCAGGGGACACGACCTGGAGCACTTCGATGAGCTGCAGGCCCGCTTTGAGGAGGAAATGGAATTCGTGCGGAATGATGAAAACACTCCTCAGTGGGAGAAGGTATCTGCCGCCATCGGAGCTGCCTTCTTTGATCCCGCAATAGACAGCACCGCCGCGGACGTATTCAAGAGAGCCGATAATATGATGTACGAGAGGAAGAAGGAGATGAAGGCCATCCGCCTGGAGTGATCCCCTGTCTGTCTTTTTTGCGCTTCCGGGATTTGAGGACTATGTCATGTTCAATTAGGCAGATCGTTTTAATAAATCCCAACTGCCCCAAAACGGTACTAAAACGTATATCTTTTTATACGGGATGGTACTGTTTTTTCTTGTATGTCCTAAAATACGTGTTTTTCTGAGAATATTGGTATTCTGAGCGCCATATTTTGTCATTCTGAGCGCAGCGAAGAATCCGTGTACGCAGCGAAGAATCTTGTTTTTAAGACACGTTTCAGTATGTGACGGACATATGTAGAAAGGAATAGTCTTTTCCTGTATTTAATGCTACAATAAAACGGAAAGTGCGATGATGAGACCAGTGTGTCCAAAAGCGGGTAGATGCCATGATTAAAAGTAAGTGGAAGAAACTTAGTTCGATAAGAAAGAAGGCTTTTGCGGTGACCCTTGCCACGGCAGTGGTGAGTACCACCCTTAATATCGGGAGCTTTGTGGTGAACGCCGATACCTCGGCAAGAGGGAGGATTATCACCGCGTTTGAAGAGCTGACGGATGATATAGCATACCAGGAGCTTCCTGTGGGTTCAAAGTTAAAGGATATTAAATTCCCGGAGGATCTCAGGGTAACCCTGTACTCCGAAGAAAGCGGCAGGGCAGACGATACAGAGGAGAGCACGGAATCCTCAGAGGAAGCATCTGAAGAGAGCAGCGAAAGTACGGAAAGCAGTACGGAAGCTGTTCCTGAGGTGACGACGGAAACACCTCAGAATAATAGTGCTCCGGAGACCGGCAACGATAATCAGGCGCCGGCAGAAAATAATGACAGTAACAGCGGCAGCGATGAAGGGAGCGGTGCCGGTAATGATGATGAAAGCGCTCCCGCCGGAAATGAGGACAGCGATTCCTCATCGGAGGGCGGCAGTAATGACAGCGGTGACAGTGACAGCGGATCCGGCAGCACGGATAACAGCTCCGGCTCCGACAGCGGCAGCGCCGGAGAGGGCGGTGATGCAGGAACCGCAGGAAATGAGAATGAAGAAGAGGGCAGCAGTGAAGGCGCTTCGCTTACTGATGTCTTCAATCCCTTTATGCCTGTGACTGTATATGCGGCAGAGCCCGAAGAAGATGAGGATGACAGCGCTGCTTCCGAAGAAGATGAGCCCGCGGATGATGAAGAACCTTCGGAAGAGAGCAGTGATGATGCAGACGAAGATGAAGAGCTCTATGAGCTTTCGGATGGTGAAGAGAGAACACTGGAAGACGTTGACTGGAAGCTGGTACGCGAAAAGAGCCAGTACGGCAGCCGTTTCCAGGCAGTCCGGGAAGGCGATGTATTCGTATTCTCGCCTGATATCAGAGAGTACGGCCTGAAGACCGAGGTTCCCCTTCCCGAGATCACGGTTACAATAGTGGCTGCAGAAGATGCTGCGGAAAGCAGCACCGAAGCCACTGAGGAAGAGGATGAAAGTCCCGAATTCGGTCAGTTCTCCATTATCGGAGGAGTAAAGATATCTGTTGAAGCTCCCGAGGG
>JAIKXV010000067.1 GCA_024683935.1 Lachnospiraceae bacterium
GCGATCTCCTCAATACCGGAATCAATAAGCTCCTCCAAAAGTATCATTACAGCCGGCTTTAAGAGGCCGTCCTTATCCGGCACCGGCATAAAGCACTTTTTGACTGATTTAGTGGCAGGAAATACGCGGGTGCCAAAGCCCGCGAGAGGCACAATCGCCTTCCTTATCTGCTGCCCGGGTTTCAGGGTCAGGCGGAATGAAGGCATATGCTTTACGTTATCAAGATATTTGCAGAGGGACTCAGCATCCTCGTCACTCTTTGCTAGGAACTGCACCGTGCCGTCACCCTGAGAACCAACGCCCTTCGCACCGTATATAAACTTCCGGATCTCATGATCCGTTAAAACCGAATGCAGCACCGGGGCCGTAAGCTCGCTGCAGGCCGGAGCAACTTTGCTGTCAAAGTTCTTCTGTGACTCATCCATCAGGCGTCCGACTTTTTCCGGATCACCCTCAGACAAAGCAGCAATAACTTCCGCATTTATACGAAGGTTATCCTTTCCCAAAGCCTCCTGTACCTTCTTATCCAAATCGCTCTCCGCAAAGGGATAGCATTTATTCAGGTCGGCGAGGATCTTTATAGTGTCCTTTGAAGCCATCAGATTAGCGATAACCCAGTAGAAGCTGGTGCCGACCCTCAGGGGTCTCGAAGTGATCTCCACTCCGTCAAATCCCATAAGTACCGGCTTCACGCCGTAAGCGCAGGCCTGATCCAGACGTCCGCAGCGGGAAGGTGTCCTCTGCTCTCCGCGGAAAGCCGCCTGCATCTCGCCCTGCACGTTCATCTTCAGGTTATAGAGCCGGTTAAACGCCCGGGCCACCAGCACGCAGATCGCCGCAGACGAAGAAAGCCCGCTCTTCAAAGGCAGATCCATGCGGGTCACGTCGATCTTTACACCGCCCACGCTGTAATTATCGTTGATATAGGAGGCAACTCCCGCCACATAAGAGAAAAAGCCTCCCTCGGAGGCGATAGACAGCAGTTTCTCGGAATCCATGACAGAGCGAAGTTCTTCACCTTTGTATATGTCGAGGCTGCTGGTCACCACGAATTCCTCGCAGCGCTCGCAGGTCGCGTATATTCCCTGTTCAATACCGGTCACCACAGCCTGACCCTTTTCCAACGCGGAATTGGTGCTGCGGTACATTCCTGCCCAGTCCGAATGCTCCCCGAACAGGCATAGCCTCCCCGGCACAAATAATTCGATCTTCTTACTCATATAATTTGTCCTTTTTTGTTATCCACACATCGCTCTCTCTCAATATAAATCGGCCTCTGCTTCGTCTCCATGTAAATCCTGGCGATATACTCACCGATAAGCCCGAGCACCGTGATATTCACCCCGCCAAGAAACAGCAGCAGCAGAATGATCGTCGTGGTATCCTGCCAGGGTCGCAGTCCTGTACTCGCCATCCGGTACAGATTCAAGCCATACAGCAGTGCAACCATAACCACCAGCATCCCGAAATAAACCACTCCGCGAAGAGGCGTTACCGCAAAGGCAATGATCCCGCTCTTTGCATAATTCCAAAGACTCTTAAAGGACCATTTGCTCTTCCCGTGGACACGTTCCACATTCTCGTATTCGATCCACCCGGTACGGAAGCCAACCCAGGAGTAGATACCCTTGATAAAACGCTCCCTCTCCTGCATGGAAACAATGGCTGAAACCACACTTCTCTTCATTATGCGGTAGTCCGTCATGCCGGGCACCAGCCCCATTCCCGTGGCCCAGTTAATGCAATAGTAAAAGGCCGAGGAGAAAAAGCTCTTTATCACGCCCTCGCCCTTTCTGGAAACCCTGCGGGCACCTACACAGTCCAGATCCTCGCGCTCAAGCTTCTCCATCATCTTCGGGATCAGCGCGGGAGGATGCTGCAGATCCGCATCCATTACGATAACAAAATCTGCATCGCAGTTCCTGAAGCCTGCATACAGAGCCGACTCCTTACCAAAATTCCGGGCAAAGGAAACAAAGCCCACTTTGGCTTCACCATGCTCGGAAAGGAGCCCCTTTATTTCATTCATGGTACCGTCGCTGCTTCCGTCGTCAATAAAAAGGATCCTCCATCTGAGATCCTTAGGAATAGATGCAAAAATCTTCTCTATTTCCTGAAAAAAGGGACGGATGGAGGCTTCCTCATTAAAGCAGGGTACGACGATGTCAATACTGCTCATTAAATATCAATCTCCGGTCTATCAGATTTTTTCATAAATAGCGGATACCTTGTCCCAGTCCAGAACTTCCCAGAACGCTTTTACATAATCCGCTCTCAGATTCTTGTACTTCAGGTAATAAGCATGCTCCCAGACATCCAGCGCGAGGATCGGAGTCCTGCCTGTGCCCTCGCTGATAGGGTTATCCTGATTGGGAGAAGCGGAAACAAAGAGATTTCCGTCCTTATCCGCTGACAGGAATGACCATCCTGATCCAAACTGCCCGATAGCAGCCTTGGAGAGCTGATCCTTTACCTCATCAACGCTTCCGAAGGTTGCATTTATCTTGTCAAGAAGCTTGCCTGAAGGAGCCTTTGCTGCTTTATCGGAAAGGGTAGAGAAATACAGGTTGTGGTTATAATATCCGCCGCCCTGATTACGGAGACCTTTCCGCAGAGTCTCATCAGAAACGCTGTCAAGGCTGCCAAGGATCTCTGCCGCATCCTTACCGGCCAGTCCTGCCTTTTCAGCAAGCTCATTAAACATCTTCGTGTATGCTGCATGGTGCTTCCCGTAGTGGGTCTCCATTGTCAGCTTGTCAATATGCGGCTCCAGCGCGTCCATCCCAAAGCCAAGTTCAACCTGCTTAAACATAGAACACCTCCTTATTATCCGGTGATCCACCGCAAAAAACCATCAAAACGGGGATCTGTTCATCACTCCCACTATTATACTATGAAGACAGTTTTTATCAATGAGTTTCAATGCATTTTTCCCCATCTATTCCGAAAGCGCTTTCTGCTTCCAGCCGTGGAGCCATCTGTACAGCAGGAAATAGCACTTTGCGTTCATCCCGTTTCCGATCTGGTCCAGGACCATGTGGGATGTATACCCAATGGTCAGTCCCTTAAAAATACGGAAAAGCCGGCCAAAGCTGCGCAAACGATCCCCTTTTGGCCGGATAATAAGCCCTGTCAGCAGTATCCAGCTTAAAATACATATCTCCCATGAATGAAAAAAGACTTTCACCGTTCCCTTTTTAGAAAAGTATTCTCCGCTGTTCCACTCCTTAAAATCCGGTTTTGCTTTATACTTCCGGCAGTACTCTCCATACTCGATAATGTGATCGGTATCGCAGAGAACCGCCCCCAGCACACAGGCCGCACTCGTATCAGCTTCCCTGTTAAATATGTAATTCACTGCCCCGAGAATTCCCCCGGCAGACAAATGTACGATCGGTCTCATCTCAAAAAAGCATCACACTTAAAAATAGAATAATTGATTCGGACTCTTTGGCTTGTCCGGAATGCTCATCTTTATTATTCCCTGTTCCACCAAAGGCATTACGTGTGCCTGAATAGCATACGTAACAGACCTCAAACCCAAAAATTCACAGATCTCCGCTCTGGTCCTTGGCGTTTTACAGAATTGAACCAATTTATTATGCTCTGTATTTACACCTTGTACCGAACTGATCCTTTCCCCGTGCTTATAAAATATTACTGTAAAACTACCCCTTTCGTCCGAAAATTCAGGATCTGGTAATCCATATTCCTGCATTGCTCTACGGATTGTCGGAATGCCTGAATATCTGTTCTCTGTAACCTTTAACACTTCCAGTTCAGATGCGATCACAGGATTCCTGGTATCCGGCTGGACTTTCCCCAACTGATCGATCCTGATCCTTCCGTATATACCACCCGGGCTTCTGATCTCCAGTCTGTCTTCAAACATTATGATCTGTATAGGCATTCCTTCTGTATGGATACTGTAATCTCGATGAACCAATGCATTAAGAATCGCCTCTCTAACAGCCACAACAGGGTAATCTGTACGATCTTCGCGCTTACCGATCTGCGGATCAATAAATGTTTTTTGACGCATATTTCTGGTAACAAATTGCATTGCACCATCCAGCATTTCAGGTATATTACCTTCTATGCGCTGATTATCCGTAAATCTTTCCCCCTGTTCTCCCACAACACCCATCTCTTTCCCGGGAACAACCGTTGCAATTATACATAATTGAGGAAAATAAACCTGCGGATATGGACTAAAGTTCATAACTGAGCTTAACGTAAGAATATTATCTCTCTTAATACTCATCAGTTCAAAGATCTCTTCATCAGGAATGGCTGCCAAACGCGGTTTTTCGGCCTTTAATAAATCAATATACTTAGACAGCATATCCTGATTTAACGATGAAAAAGATGCCCTTTCAACTACTCTGATATCATCCTGGTACTTTTTTTTATATGCTTCATAGCTATATACTTCATATTCCGTCATAGGCTCATCACTATCACCAACACGGACATACGATCCTTTCAGTCTTCCTTTACCGCGATAAAAAACAGGTCTGTCGGTAATATCAGCCCCGGGTATCTCAGCAGAAACAAAAAACCTCCCACTCTTTTCAACAACAGTCAATAGCGGTCTTACAACCGGTTCCATCTGTATGCATTGCTCATTTATCTTCTTCTGTATATCCTGTGGATCATAAACGCCCACTTCCCTGTAATTCTGATTCTCATCTACGCCAAAAATTATTATCCCGCCATCATCCTGATTGGAAAAACCAGACAACGTATCATACAAACGAGTCGGACATCCCAGCTCCGCACTTTTAATTTCCAATGTTGACGTTTCACATTTGAGTTTCTGTATCGAATTTAACTTTTCAAGCAATTCTTCAGATGTCATTCCAGTTCCTCTTTCATATGCTTAATATAATAAGCTCATATTTCACATATGTCAACAAATTTGAGTTGGTGTTTATGAACTCAAAAAGGAACTCAAATGATTTGAGTTCCTATTATACCGGACACGCCGACGGGTATCCACCTCATCAGTCGGCTTCGCCGACAGCTTCCCCTCAAGGGGAAGCCTGGATTATCAATACCCTCTGTTCTCATGCCACTTCCACGCATGCTGAACTATGGTATCAATATCTCCGTATTTCGGTATCCACCCGAGGATTCTCTGTGCCTTTTCGCTGCTGCCAACGAGGATAGCAGGATCTCCAGGTCTACGGTCCGCATAGATCACCTTAAAATCCTTTCCCGTAACGCGCCTTACCGCTTCTACCACCTCTATAACAGAAGTCCCTTTAGCATTCCCGAGATTAAAGAAATCACTGTCACCGCCATTTTCCAAATACCTTAATGCCAGAAGATGCGCGCTTGCCAGATCGGTCACATGAATATAATCCCTGACACAGCTTCCGTCAGGCGTATCATAATCCGTTCCAAAGACTTTA
>JAIKXV010000038.1 GCA_024683935.1 Lachnospiraceae bacterium
AGGGTGAACCTGGATCTTCGGCTTTGTCATTGCAAATGATGCAGGAACCTCCAGCATGTGGGAAGCAAGCTCCAGCTCCTGTCCCTTTGTGAGGTCATAGGTGTAATCCTCGATAAAGCCGGTAGCGCCCTTACGTCCCTCTGCCATCTTCATAAGAGTTGCAGAGAAAGCAGAGATCTTGTAATCTCCCTCAGGGCCGAAGCCGACGCCCTTTGCCATAAGATTCTGGATCGCAATTCCGGGAAGCTGCTTCATATTGTGGAGATCCTGGAATGTGTCGGTGAATGCCTGGCATCCGTTCTTTTCCATGAAACGCTCGAAAGCGATCTCATACTTGGCCTGCTCACGTACAGCATCGGTATTATCTGTATCCATCTCATACTTTGACAGATACTCATCCATCTTCTTGTCGGTATCAGCTTCGCTTACCTCGTTTACAAGGTCAACGATGTCTCCGATACCCCAGTACTTGATCTCCCAGCCGTACTTGATCTCAGCTTCCAGACGGTTTCCGTCGGTAACCGCAACATCACGCATGTTGTTGCCGAAGGTCGCTACTCTTAAGTTATGGGCATATGCTATAGCCTTTGCAACTTCTGCAAAGCGCTTCATTCCCGCAATGAATTCGGGATCCTCATAATAACCTGCCACAACCTCGTGGGGAATACCCAGCTTCTTTACTATAAAGCCGTATTCCCTATCGCCGTGGGCTGCCTGGTTAAGGTTCATGAAATCCATGTCGATCTCACTGTAGGGCAGCTTCTCATTGGCCTGGGTGTGGAGATGCAAAAGGGGCTTCCTCAAGATCTGCAGACCCTTTATCCACATCTTTGCGGGAGAGAAGGTGTGCATCCAGGTAACAACGCCTACGCAGTCGTCATCCATCATTACCTTCTTCATATCCTCCACACAGACCACAGAGGTCTCAACCGTGGGAAGAAGCACAAACTCAACGGTGTCTCCCAGCTTCTCGTTAAAGAAGTCGTTCATCTTTTTGCAGTCTGCAGCAACCTGCTTCAGGCACTCTTCGCCGTACAGATCCTGGCTGCCGGGAATAAAATAAAGTTTACTCATTAGTTTTCCTCCTTAAATACTTAGGTGATGTCCAATACCGAATTACCGTTACTGATCGATACCGGGAATCTGTATGAATAATTCTGCTCCCGGTCATAGCTCTCCATCATGCGGATCAGATTACGCGCCGCCCGCTTTCCCAGCTCAAACTTCGGATGAATGGCGCTGGTGAGCTTCAGCTTCACATTTTCGGAAAGCCTTATATTGTCAAAGGACACCAGGGAAAGGTCTTCCGGTATCCTGATCCCTTTATCTTCAGCGAATTCCACGAACTTTTCCGCGATCTCGTCATTGTACATGATGAGAGCCGTACATTCGCCGGACTTCCGTAAGAATCCCGAAAGACTCTTTTTCGAGAACTGGTAATCGAAGTCCTTGGTGGAATACCATTTTATACACTCGTCATTAATATGGAGACCCTTTTCCGACATACATTCCATAAAGCCTTTATACCGCTCTATTCCCTGCATGTCGTCATACTTAAATATCCCGCCGATCTTTTTATGACCGTTATCTATCAGGATACGGGTTAGCTCATAGCTGCACTTTTCATCCGCCATCTCCACACTGTTGCACTGCAGATTGCTGTAGTGATTGTGAATGAAGATTATCGGGATATCCCGCTTTTCCAGCTCCAGGTACAGCTTCTGATTCGGGTTCGGGAAAGAGGATCTCGTCCCCTCCACTATGAGTCCCGACACGTTGGAATTCAGGAAATGCTCCAGATACATGGTCTCGTCATTCAGCTTGTTCTTCGTGACAGCCACATCTATCAATATTCCCTTTTCCTTCATGACCGACTCTATTCCATCGTATATCTCCGGGAACATGTAGTCTGCGAAGTAGCTCATTATCAGTCCGATATGAGCCTTATCCTTTTCACCCGCTGCCTCCACATAGGAGATAAAGGTTCCGCTGCCCCTGACCCTGCGGATCAGTTTTTCCTCTTCCAGCCTGTCAAGGGCGTTTCGGACGGTCTGCCTGGAAACCCCGAACTTCTTCTGCAGCATATGCTCCGACAGCATCTTTTCATCGGTCTTCAATACGCCGCTTAAGATAAGGGTCCGGGCCCAGTTATAAACTTTTACGTATTTCAGGCTCTCGTTAAGAGAGTCATTCCCCTCTATCATTTCCTTCCGGACCTTACTTCACTATCTGAACAGAATTCCGGTCACTGGTAATAGCCACAACTATCAGGAATACCACGCCTTCTATCAGCTGCTGCATCGCAGGTGTGAGTCCCAGGGTTACCAGTCCTGCATTCAGGATAATATAGAGCAGTGATCCTACAACCACGTTCTCAAACTTAACCTTGGCACCACCGGATATGGGCATGCCGCCGAGAACCAGTGCTATCATGATCTGGGTCTCCAGCTGGTTTCCTGAGTTTGCAGTAACGGATCCGACCTTCACCACATTTATGAAAGCCGCGAGTCCCGTAATGGCTCCTGCCAGAACGTATACCCAGAACTTCATTTTGTCAGTCTGTATTCCGGAAAATGCCGCAGCCTTTTCTCCCGCTCCGATCGCTTTCAGATATTTACCGAACTTGGTAAATCTGAAGAAGAAGAATGCGATCACGAGTACGATCAGGGTTATGGTTATCTTCAGGGTGTCGTTATTAAGCGACACGGTCTTTACGATATCGCCCTGTACGGGAGCATTGGTGGTAGCAAATTCTATAACTCCTCTGAAAAGGAACATGGTACAGATCGTTACCACGAAGCTCTTCACCTTGCGCTTTACATAGAAGAAACCGTTTATCGCTCCTATGCAGGCACCGGCGATGATACCGCCGATAATGGCGAGAGGTATGTTGTACTTCGATAAAAAGCAGAAAACTATGGAAGCTATTCCAAGGATAGACCCCTGTGAAAAGTCCAGGCCGCCCATGCTCATTATGAAAAATACGCCGGTTGCGGCTATCATCGTCACATAAACCTGTGACATCAAAAGCTTTATATTCATGGGGGCGAGAAGCTTCCCGTCAGACAGCACATTGAATATCAGTGAGACCGCCACCAGTCCGATTATCGGGAGAACGGCTCTTATTCTGGAAGCCATTACAGCTCTTTTAAGGGCTTTTTCCTCTGCTGCAAGGACTTCATCGTTTTTTATTGCATCAGTGTTCGCCATTTCGTCCTCCTTAAACCATCTTAGCTATGAGATCATTCTCGGTGAGTCCGGGATCGCGGAGAAGCTCTTCACCGCTGTTGCGTCCGTCCTTCATAATGATGATACGGTCGCACATACCAATGAGCTCCATGATCTCTTCAGATATCATGATTATGGACTTGCCGTTCTTTCTCATTTCATCCATCAGGGCATAGATATCGGCTTTAACCTTTACGTCTATACCACGTGTGGGGCTGTCAAGGACTATTATGTCCGAATTCTTTCCGATCCAGCGGGCAAGCACTACCTTCTGCTTATTACCGCCGGAAAGCTCGGATACGAACTGGTCGGTATCCACCATCTTTACAGTCATCTCTTTTGCATGCTTTTCAGCAAAGGCTTTGAGCTTCTTATCGCTGAGAAGATGGGTGCTGCCGCCGAGCTCATCCAGAGAAGGAAGGCAGATATTGTCGCCTATGCTCTGGTTTATAACTATGGACTCATTATCCCTGTCCTTTGAAGCATAAGCTATGCTGTGCTTTATCGCTTTGGGGATGGAGTCGATCTCTGTTCCGTCAGCCAGGGTCACAGACCCTTCCCTGTCATAGGATGCTCCGAAAACAGCCTTTCCGACTTCGTGCATACCGCACTCGGAAAGTCCGCCGAAACCAAGAATCTCTCCCTTATGAAGATCAAAATTCACATCATAGATAACTCCGGGAACCGTCACATTCTTTACGGAAAGAACGACTTCATCGGATATCTTTTCGCCGTAATCCTCTCTGTAGTAATGCTCTCCGAGCTCACGTCCTACCATGAGCTTTTTCAGATCATCCTCTGTGACATCCTTGGCGTTTACGGTATCGATATAAACTCCGTCTCTCAGGACCGAAACCCTGTCGCACTTCTCCAGAACCTCGGGCAGGTCGTGGGAAATAAAGATAACCGTATTTCCTTCTTCCCTTATGCGGTTCATGTGCTTATAGAGCTCTTCTCTTCCTTCCTGGGAAAGGGCGGTGGTTGTCTCGTCGATGACAACTACCTTAGGAGAGAAGTAGGTTGACTTTACGATCTCGATCAGCTTTCTGTCCTCGAAATTGTAACGGTCGATCATGTCCGCAGCATTTATGCGCTCGAACCCGTACTTCTTCAGGAGGTCATTGGCTTCCTTTACCATTGCATTGGTATTCTTTATGCCGAACTTAACGAACCTGTCCTCATGTCCGAGGAAGATATTCTCGGCCACCGTAAGACCGGACAGTGTACCAAGCTCCTGAACGATGATGGAAATGCCTTCATTATTGGCTTCCACCTGGTTTTTTACATGGATCTCTTTTCCGTCCAGAATGAATTTTCCGCTTCCTATGGTATAAATACCTGTAAGCATCTGCATAAGGGTGGACTTTCCGGATCCGTTCTCACCGATGAGTCCGTGTACCTCTCCCTTATAAAAATCTATCGAAACATTCTGAACCGCTTTTACAATACCGAAGGTCTTACATACATCTACGGCTTGTAATCTTATATCTGACATAGCTGTAAAACCTCCTTCTTATTTAACTATCTCACCCTTGACAGGTTTCATTGTCAGGGCAACAACGAGCAGCAGCGCAACTCCGGTAACCACGTTCTGTATAGCGGTGGGTGCTCCCAGAGTAACGAATCCGTTATAGATTATCTGAATAAGGAACTCGCCCACGATTATCGCCGGGATAGGCAGACCGTACTGACGGAAGGCCAGTCCGAAGAAACATCCCATGGTGGGGGCGAAGTTACGGCTCATGGAAGCCATACCGGTAACCGATACCATTGAAGAACCGTAGGAGATCGCAAGTATTCCCATCAGTCCGTCGAAGAAACCGGTTATTATAAAGGTCAGAACCTTGTATTTATTAACATTGATACCCATGTTCTTTGCCACGGCTTCATTTGATCCTATGGCGTAAGCATAAGTACCCACTTTGGTGTATACCAGAAGTGTATAAGATAAAAGGAAAGCGAAGCAGGCTATTATCAGGTTGCCGGGTGCATGCCCGAAGAAGGTCTGATCCTTTGTAAGGAAGGCCTGCACACCGCCGCTGACATAGTAGCCGACCGACTCATATATCAATGCCAGTCCCGTTGTTACTATCATGGAAGGTATATGCAGTTTGATATATGCGATACCGTTAACGAGACCGACAAGCGCTCCGCAGATAAGGGGAGCGATAAGGAAGCCGGCATAGCCCATTCCCAGATTTTTCATACATACGGTTCCCACTATGGCGCAGAGTATGCAGTTTGCACCAATGGAGAAATCGAAAAGTCCCATAACTATTATGAAGTAAAGACCTACGGCGCCCACCGAATCTATAAGGCACTGCTGGAAATAACCCAGAACCTGGTTCGGCTGTCCGAAGGTAGCGGGACGAAGGATCTTAAAAATTATATAGGAGAACAGGATCAGTCCTACAAGGATCACCGCTCCGGTATACCGCCCGAATATCCTGTTCAATCCCTTATTTGAATTTGAGGAATTCATAACTTCTCCTTTTTTAAATAAGCCGGCATCGCCTATATCCGGCGACACCGGCTCCAAAGATCAGATGTTACGATCAGCCGTGACGTTTCTGAACGTCTTCAAGTGAAAGTGATCCTGCCTTAGTCTCGAGATCAGGAAGTGAAAGCTCGGACATCTCCTTAAGCTCATCCTGAGTATAAGGAAGCTCGTCTACGAAGTACTTAGCATAGTTATCATAGTCTTCCTTAGATGCTACGAAGAGGTAGGGGAACTTAACGTTCTCGAAGGAATCGGTTGCTACTGTGTAGTTACCCTTTACTGCATTGTAAACAAGCATGAATGCGAACAGAGGGTCGCAGTAGTGTCCGCCGGACTCACCTGCCATTGAACCGTTCTCAAGTCTCTCACCAAGGTCAGGAAGGAAGTCGGTTGAAACGATAGCGATCTTACCGGTCTTGCCTGCACCTTCAACTGCTGCGATTGCGCCCTGAAGAGGATCTCCGCCGCCGCCTGCAGGGATAAGAGCATCGATGTTAGGGTCAGCTGACATCAGAGCTTCTGCTGCCTGACGTCCGCCGTCTGAAGATGTTCCTGCGTACTGGGGCTCTGAAAGAGTTGCCTGATCATCGGGATGAGCTGAGTTCCAAGCCTCAAGACCCTTCTTGTATCCTTCCCATCTGCCGAGGAATGTAGCATCTCCCTGCTCCCATCCGATAAGGCCTATGTCTCTGCAGCCCTTCTCCTCGGTAAGTATTCTCATAAGCTCCTGTCCGTTAGCTACTTCGTCCTCGTGAACCGCACCGATGAAGTAGGGGGATTCCTGAGCCATCTTGTAGATCTCAGGGCTGTTCTCTTCAGATATGATCCTGAAGAACTGAGCGAGATAAACCTTGTTGTCATTACATGTCTGGATAGCTGAAGCCATTTCGGAGTCAGCTGAGTTACAGATGATGATACCCTGGCATCCTGCTGCAGCGAGCTGCTCAACAGAAGCGGTAACCTGCTCTGAAACGTGTCCCTGGTCAACATACTGGATGTCTGCTCCAACTGCCTTTGCAGCCTCGTCAAGGATCATCTTACACTGTGATCCGAGAACGTCGGTTGAAGACCAGATGGAAACACCGATCTTTACCTTTCCGTCTGCTGCAGGCGCTGCTGCTTCAGCTGCGGGTGCTTCCTCAGCCTTTGCCTCGGCTGCGGGTGCTGCTGCTGCGTCTGCTGCAGGTGCTGCTGTGTCAGTTGATGCGCTGCTTCCGCCGCAGGCTGCAAGTGATGCTGTCATAGCAACAGTGATGCCTACTGCAAGAAGCTTCTTCATTACGTTCTTCATGCTAAATTTCCTCCCTTTAGAATAATGTGGAATACTGACGCGGAACCTCTTTCCGCGTTTCCTGTGCTTAAATGGTATCTCCTATGACAACTTTATACAAGAAAAAAATACACTTTTCATTCAAAAGTTGTATTTAAAATCCAAAGTTGATATGAACAATTTTATCAGATTTTAATATTGGTTCGTCATTTTGTCTATTTATAATGGGATTTTTTCGTACTTAAACGTTATCTTAACGGAAACATTTGTATAAAAGCACAAGAGATTTTGCGAGAATGGGCATTTTTAGTACAACTCACGTAAGTTGTACTGCGAATAGATAAACAAAAAGAACTCCTGCCATCCGACGGGAGTTCTTTTTACGTACAGTTAAACAAAAATCACTTCAAATTTCAAATAAGAGGTTCAAAGCTTGTTTACGTTAACTGCCTGAGGTCCCTTTTCGCCGTTTACAACGTCGAATTCAACCTGCTGGCCCTCATCAAGGGACTTGAATCCTTCCATGTTGAGCCCTGAATAGTGAACGAAAACGTCCTTTCCGGACTCATCGGAGATGAAGCCATAGCCCTTCTGATTATTGAACCACTTAACAGTACCTTTCATTGTATTCATACCTCCAAATTTCTGGGCCGCGTGTTTCTCCACGGCCTGTTAACAGCAAGATGCATTTCAGCATCCCGCCTATCATAGCACAAGAGCTATCTCGTTTCAATATCTGTTTGCTATGATCTTCACACCCGGTCCCATAGTGGGAGCAACGGATATGGACTTCATGTACTGGCCCTTGCATGTAGCGGGCTTTGCCTTTACCAGGGCAGAGATCAGTGCATCAAAGTTTTCTGTGAGCTGTTCTGCAGAGAAAGAAGCCTTTCCTACAGGAACGTGAATAATATTTGCCTTGTCGAGCCTGTACTCAACCTTACCTGCCTTGATATCCTTGATGGCAGTAGCTACATCCATAGTAACCGTGCCTGCCTTGGGGTTCGGCATCAGACCCTTGGGTCCGAGAACCTTACCGAGACGTCCTACAACGCCCATCATGTCAGGTGTAGCAACAACTACGTCAAAATCAAGCCATCCGTCATTCTGGATCTTCGGGATCAGCTCTTCTCCGCCTACGTGATCTGCTCCTGCAGCCTCTGCCTCGTCAAGCTTTGCACCCTTTGCGAATACCAGCACCTTTACGGAACGTCCTGTACCGTTTGGAAGGACAACTGCGCCTCTGACCTGCTGGTCAGCGTGTCTGGAATCCAGATTTGTACGGATATGTACCTCTATTGTCTCGTCGAATTTAGCAACGGCAGCCTTCTTTACCAGTTCCATTGCCTCCTTAGGCTCATACTGCTTCTGCCTGTCGATAAGCTTGGCAGCCTCCTGATATTTCTTTCCGTGTTTCATCTGTCAGACCCTCCTTAACCTTCTACCTCGACACCCATGGAACGTGCGGTGCCGGCGATCATGCTCATTGCAGCTTCCAATGATGCAGCGTTAAGGTCGGGCATCTTCCTCTTTGCGATCTCTTCAAGATCAGCCTTGGAAAGCTTTGCTACCTTCTGCTTGTTTGGAACCCCTGATGCCTTCTGGATCTTGCAGGCTTTCTTGATAAGAGCTGCTGCGGGAGGCTCCTTGATGATGAATGAAAAACTTCTGTCAGTGTAAACGGTGATAACGCAGGGGATAAGATAATCACCCTTATCTGCGGTCTTTGCGTTGAACTGCTTTGTGAAGTCAACGATGTTTACACCGTGCTGTCCCAGAGCGGGACCTACCGGCGGTGCAGGTGTTGCTTTGCCGGCCTGGATCTGTAACTTGATGTATCCTTCTACTTTCTTGGCCATTTTAGCCCTCCTTTATTTGTGTGGCGTTTCCGCCCATCGTGGTTGTTTGCGGGCAAGGTTACCCTTCCACTGACTGCTTTATATCAAAATGAGGCATTACCTCATCTTCGATATCTCATCAAAACTTATTTCCACAGAGGTTCCTCTGCCGAAGAGCTCTACCGTTATGGTAGCGGTCTTCTTATTCATATCCATCCTGGTGATCTCACCGATGGTATCCTTCCATACGCCGGCTACGACTGCAACAGTATCGCCTACGCCGAAATCAACCACCATATTTTCAACATGAATGCCGAGAGGCTTCATCTCTTCCTCTGACAGGGGGATGGGCTCACTTCCCGGCCCCACGAATCCTGTGACTCCGCGGGTATTTCTGACCACATACCAGGTATCATTGGTCTTTACCATATGTACCAGCACATAACCCGGGAACATCTTTCTTTCCGCGGTCTTCCTCTGTCCCTTGGAATTAAGCTCGGACACCATCTGGGTAGGGATCCTGACTTCAAGGATCAGATCCTCCAGGTGTCTGTTCTTTATTGTATTGTCAAGGTCTGTTTTTACCTTATTCTCATATCCCGAATATGTATGCACCACATACCAGTGCGCGTTGTCGTGAATCTTCTTTTCTTCTGCAGCCTCTTCGTTTTCGGCAGTGCTTTCAGCTGTGTTTTCAGCCGTATTCTCTGCTTCCAAATTCTCAACTGCATTCATAGCTTCGTTTTCAGCCATAGAACCCTTCCTTATTTAATGAGGAAATCAATCCCGTAAAGAACTCCGCGGTCTATAACGGCGATTATAGCGCCTACGATCACGGAAACAATGACAACCGCCGCCGACTGCTTGATAAGAGTCTCTTTACTCGGCCAGATTATCTTGCGGAATTCCGATTTCAGTCCCTTCCAGAATACCTGGAAACCCGATTCTTTAGTGCTTCCACCGGCTGAGGAAGCTGATGTATTCTGACTATCACTCATAATGATCGATTCCGTTCCTTTCGTATACTGTTAAGAAGAAACTTACTTGGTCTCTTTATGAAGAGTGTGTGTACGGCAGAATTTGCAGTACTTCTTTATCTCCATCCTTTCGGGATGGGTCTTCTTATCCTTGGTGGTGTTATAATTACGGTTTTTGCACTCTGTGCATGCAAGTGTAACTCTTGTTCTCATCATTTCCTCCGGTTCAATCCAACCTTTTTTCAGCATGCGGCAAACACATTTTGACGCATACTATAAATACACAAAAAATAGGGCTCTCGCCCCAAGCCAACATAATATAGCATACCCGCCACCCCGCGTCAAGCGTTTTTTCTCATTTTCCTTTATCTTTACAACAAAAATGAGAGTTCGTACTATATGCTGACATGAAAAGCGACGGAGAGTGATCTCCGCCGCTTATGTTTTATATTAAACCGTCCGGGGACGGGACGAGTGTTTTACCAGATATTATTGAAGAAGTCATCTATATCTCCGTAGTAGAAGCCACCGCCGTTTGAAGGCATTTCGCCTCCTTCGTATTTCCCGTCAGAATTTTCCGGAGAATCGGGAACGTTTCCGGTATCTGATGAGGCGTTGGATGTCATTGAAACATTTCCTCCCAGTGTCACGGAGAAGACCTTCTCTTCATATCCGTATCCGTTTTCCACGGGCTGCTGTATCGTGACCTTGATCACATCCCCTATCCTGTAATACTGCAGCAGGGATTTCAGCTGCTCCATTGTCTGTATGCTCTGTCCGTCAAGGGCAGTGATTATGGATTTCTCCGTGAGGCCACCCTTGTCAGCGGCAAGCCCGGAGTCTATCTTTGCAATGTATACGCCTCTCGGCATGTTGTACTGCTCGGAGATCTCGCTGGTCACATCCACACCGGATATTCCGAGATATCCTTTTGTATCTTCGGAGGCCTTGGTCTTTGTGGACTGGTTCATAAGTCCGTCAATGATGCTTCTTGCGTCCGAGATGGGGATGGCATAGCCCATGCCCTCAACGGCGCTGTTTGAAAGCTTTGCTTCATTTATGCCGATAACATTTCCGTTTATGTCAAGGAGCGCTCCTCCGGAGTTTCCGGGGTTTATCGCCGCATCGGTCTGTATCATCTTGTGTGTGCCGTTTGAAAGAGTGAGCTCTCTTTCCAGAGCGCTTATAACTCCGGTGGTGACTGACTGGCCGTAGCCCAGGGCATTTCCTATTGCAATGGCGGTCTGACCCACCTTCAGGCTTCCCGAATCACCGAGGCTTGCTACCTTAATGCTGTTTTTGGTTTCAGCGGACAGGGAGCCCTTATCTACAGCGATAACCGCCAGGTCTGCGCTTTCGTCTTCACCCTTAATATTCGCATCATATTCGCTGCCGTCTATAAACTGAACCTTGAGGGATTCTGTGCCGTCAACAACATGCTGGTTTGTAACTATCAGGAGTTCTCCTCCGTTATCGCCCACAATGATACCGGATCCTGCCGCCTTTGATTCTGAGCGGTACTGCTGTCCGAAGATATCCTGGGCTGTCTGAACAAAATTATTTGTTATGGAAACAACTGCAGGCATAACATTTCCCGCCACATCGGATACGTCCAGGGCACCTGTTGCCGTAACAGACTGTGCAGTGGTCGTCACTACCGGTAGCGTTCCTTTGTCCTCGGCTGTATTGGCACTGATCACCGATGAAGGAGCTGCCGCTGTGACTGTGCTCTCAACAGGGCCGGAAGCTTCGGGAGCTGCCGGTGTTTCCGCCGGTGCTTCTGCTGCTGCACCGCTGCCGTTTCCGCTTCCGGTAAGGAGTCCTGCCATATAGATGCCGGCTCCCGCAAAGGCTCCGAACAGAAGTCCCAGTCCCACAGCCGCAAGGGCTTTTTTCCAGAAAGGAGTTTTCCTGTTCTTTCCGCTGCCCGGAACATCCGGGATATGACTGTTCATACCGTTGTCGGAAAACTTGTAATCATTGTACCTGTTCATATTTCCGTTATTATCTTCATACATGGTCAATACCTTCTTTCTTATCATTAATCCGGGACGGATATAAAAAAGACCCGTTAGTTTTTCTGCTTACGGGTCTTATGATACATAGGAGATGTGTTCAATTTGTGTTCATATGGTAATAAAAATGTGAAATGGAGAAAAACCGGTAATTAAGGTTTTTTTATTCCACGGTTACCACTTTGGCGAGATTTCTCGGCTTGTCCACATCAAAGCCCTTGTCGCTTGATACATAGTAGGCAAGGAGCTGCAACGCGATGGAAGCCGGGAACACCATCAGTTCATCGGGAAGGTTCGGGAGCACAAAGGTGTCAAATTCCCTGGTGGACTGCTGTATCAGATCAGCCTTTATGAAAAGAACTATATCGGCTCCGCGGGATCGTACCTCCCGTATATTGGACAGTTCCTTGCTCATTATCCGCTCCTGGGTAACTAAGGCCACAACCGGAGTGTTGTCCGTAATAAGTGCAATGGGACCGTGCTTTAATTCTCCGGATGCGTAAGCTTCCGAATGGATGTATGAAACCTCCTTCAGCTTCAGGGATCCCTCCATTAGTATGGAATAGTCAAGGCCGCGGCCTATCATAAAGAGATCCTTTGCGTTAAGGACGCCTCTTGCAATGACGTGGATAGCCTTTCTCTCGTCAAGGACATTATTTATCACTTCGGGAACCCTCTTTAAGTTCCTTATGCACTCCCTGACCTCGTCATCATCCATTACCTTCCGGATATGAGCCATCTTATATACAATGAGGTAGAAAAGGGAAAGCTGGGTGGTATAGGCCTTGGTACTGGCTACCGCGATCTCGGGTCCCGCATTGGTATAGAGGACATAGTCGCTCTCCCTGGCTATGGAGGAACCCTTGACATTTATGATAGCAAGACTCTTTGCGCCTTTACGTCTCGCGTATTTCAGCGCTTCCAGAGTATCAATGGTTTCACCTGACTGTGATACCGCGATCACAAGGGTCTTATCGTCTATTACCGGATCCGAGTACATGAATTCGCTGGCAAGCTCGACATCTATATGCATATGAAGCCTGCTCTTTACAAGAGCCTGGAACACCAGTCCCGCATGCATTGCGGTACCGCAGGCCACTACGCAGATCCTTTCGCATTCCGTGAATATGGAATCCGGGATATTGTCTCCTTCAAAATTGGGGATACCGGCCTTGGTTCTGCCGGAGATGGTATCTCTTATGGCCTTCGGCTGCTCCATTATCTCCTTTTCCATATAGAAGGGATAGCCGTTTTTATCAGCGCTGTTTTTCTCCCAGTCCATAGTGAGATACTGGGGTTCAACCGTTCTGCCTTCCAGATCCCACATGGAAACAGCGTCTTTTGTAAGCTCCAGGATCGTATATTCCGGAACCACGAAGTATCTGTTGGTAAAGGCGCAGAGAGCCGTATTATCGGATGCCAGCATGGCACCTTCATCTGAAAGGGTAGCCACGATAGGGCTTACATTTCTTATGGAATAAATGACATCGGGCACATCGGAAAACATGATGACCAGGGCAAAAGTACCCTTAAGCCTTTTCACCGCATTCTTTACCGCTTCCTTCGGGTCATGGTTTTTTGAATAATAATGATCTATTATTCCTGCCGCAACCTCGGTATCGGTTTCCGATACTAATTTCCCGTCAAGACCGAATTCGTCTATCAGATCCTTATAGTTTTCTATGATTCCGTTATGAACAACGGTAACCGAACCCTGGGAGTGGGGATGAGCATTGGCGTCGCAAACTCCGCCGTGGGTGGCCCATCTCGTATGTCCGATGCCGCAGGTTGAGTCGATATCCTTATCTTCACAGACCTTGCTTAAGTCGCTCACACGTCCTGCGCATTTATATATGTCGGTTTTTTTCTTCTTCTTATCAAAAACCGCCATTCCGGCGCTGTCATATCCTCTGTACTCCAGAGTGGTAAGAGCATTTATTATAATGGGTTTTACCCTGTTCTTTCCGGTATAGCCGATTATGCCGCACATATTATCTCCTTTTTCGCTGTAATCTCACGGTAAACTGCTTTGTCGTTTAATATATCATGTATTTCTTTTAGAAAACAGGGGAAGCAGATACTTTCCCGTCAAAAAACCCGCATATCTCGCTGCGCAGTGAAAATAGAACACAGGAATGAGATAAGCCTTGTTTTTTTTCATAAGATATGAAGTACACCCGCGCACCAGTTTCTTTCCTTCGCCCTCGCTCTTAAAGCTCTTAAATACTTCGGGATGCTTCTGCTGGGAAGCGCCCAATACCACATTCCGCTTAAACTGCTGCAAGGCAGTGTATTCATGCGAATGGATCACCGCAGCCTTCGAAGCGTAGTAGATCCCGTATCCCGCCTTGACCGCATGGAAGGCAAATATCATATCTTCATTAAAATCAGTATATACAAAACCGCCCAGCTTATCAAAGACTGATCTCCGGTAGCACGCACATACATCGGAGCAGAAGATGGTCTTTATGCCGAGTCGGTCTATATCCTTCTCTGTCTTCAGCAGATCCCTGTCAGGGTAATTAAAGCTGCGGTTATAGCGCTCTATTTCTCCCGCTTTTTCGGACGGAAGCTGTCTTGCATAGGAGACCGCTACTTTCTCATTATCCATCGGCTTCAGCAGTTCTTCTATAAGCAGTCCGTCTGATGGCACCGCATCCTGGGTCATAAAGATCAGGTATTCGGCGCCGGACAGGCCCGCCCCGAAATTTCTGGTTCCGCCGTGATTGAATTCTCCGGGCGTAATATGATGCACCTCTGTTCCGGGGATGCTTTCCTTTATCCTGTCAGGCAGTCTGAAATACTTTTCCTCAGTATTTATAATTATTATCCGACGGGGCCTGACAGTCTGTTTATCGAGCATATTAATAAGCCGGATAAATCTGTCATCCGGCTTATATGTCAGTATTACCAAATCTACACTGCGATCATTCATATTTTACAGACCGTTTTTCATCCTGTCTGATGCGATCTTGTCACTGATACTCTGTACCGTGGAGGATGGAGTATATTCGGAATCTCCAAAGAGGAACTGATGGAATTCCACCACATTCTGCCGGAAATCATCTGCCACAACGGAACTTCCGGCCTTGCCCATATTTCCGGTAACCCGTTCAAAGGGAAAACCGCTCTGTTCACCTATGGAGTATGTGGCAACCCTGGATGCATATTCCACCATCTCAGCCTTGGTAAAGCTCGTGCTGCAGAGGGGGAAGATATCATCAATGATATCGTTAAGAGTGGAGATATCGGACGCCATGGCCTTCTCGGCAACCTGGGTGAGCACCGTCCTCTGTCTCTCGGCTCTCTTAAAGTCATCTCCCTTGGTATATCTGATACGGCAATAGGAGGTGGCCTGTAATCCGTTCAGAGTCTGGGGACCTGCCTGCGTCACATTGACAATGTCGCTCTGCTTGATACCGATTGCTTCCGCAGTTCCAATCTGATAGTCATTCAGGAAGTGGATCTCTTCTTCACTTATATCCACCTCGACGCCGCCAAGGTCGTCTATAGTATCCACCAGAGCCTTGAAACCTACGGTTACATATTCGTCTATATCCATATCCAGATTCATATTGAGCATCTGGATGGCCTGCTCCGGTCCTCCGTTTGAATAAGCGGAGTTTGCTTTATTATAGGTATCGTTTCCTATATTCAGATATGTATCACGGAATATGGAGCAGAGCTTTACTTCTCCGGTAGCATTGTTGAGGGATGCTACCATTATAGTATCTGTTCTGGCACCCTTGCCGAGATTGGTATCCCTGGAGTCCACTCCGAAGAGGGCGATATTGGTATAACCGTCCATCTTCCAGTCGTCGTTTTCCGTATCGTCTATCTGCGCCTGTACTTCTTCATTTACCTTGGCCTTTACAACGGATTCCTTATTTCCCGTATCCGCCAGATCCAGCCTGTAAACGACATACAGAGCTATTGCAAGGAAAAGCACTACCAGAATCTCAAGCGCAAATATCACGCGGCGCATGGTACGGCGCTTACGCTTTTTCCTTGATTTCCTGCTTTCTGAAGCCATTTATACTTCCTCAAAAACGTATTTTAACTAATAAAATATACCTCAAAACGGATTTGTTGTCAAAAGCATCCGTATTAGTAGTAACTGAGTGGCTCCTGACTTATAATGCTGTTTTTAAGTCCTTTTCGCTATGGATAAGGCAAAAAAAGCGGCGGAGATCACTCTCCGCCGCTTCTCTTATCAGTTGTGACAAGTCATCCGTATTTATACTGTATACCGGTCACTGCGGTATCTCATAGTCATAATAGAATGACAGGTTCTTGTCCGGATTCTTTTTTACCGAATCCCCGTAGATCGTGCTCCAGTCATTCTTCATGGAAACCGGAACCCATCCAAACTCAGCGCAGAGATCCTGCATCTTCTGAGCCTTGCTCTCATTTCCGTATTCCCTCTCCGTATCATCACAGCAGAGCATAAAGGCCAGAGATTTATATTCGTTATCGCTTGTTACATACTCTGCCATGCTGGAGTCTCCCGTGCTGTTTCCGAAGGAAAGCACCGGCTGCTCTCCTATTTCCTGGGCAATAACCCACACCTTGTTCATCTTCAGATTCTTGGTGATGAAATCTCCGCCGAGAATGAGCTCGTCCTTGTCATTAAATACATATTCCAGGCCGTCGCTGTCACCCTGCCCCGATGCAACGATGGTCTCATCCGAACCGATAACCTGACTGAAGGGCAGATCAAGCTTGTCTTCCACTATTCCTCTTAATATCAGCCTGTCCGTTCCGCTTACAATGTAAACCTTGAAATCATTTGCCTTCAGGAAATCTATGATCTGAAGCATGGGCTTGTAAAACATATCTTCCCTTAACAGTCCGTCATAGCCCGGAGCCTCTTCCTTACGGAATTCCTTGCAGTAATCCACGAATTCATCCACGGTCATTCCGGAAAAAGCCGATGCCACTGCCTGTCCATGCATCATATCCATGCCTTCGGGATATTTATCGTCCCGAATGCCCTGCAGTATCTTATATGCGGTTTCTTTTTCAAAATCCGATGCCTTATCCTTATACGCAGGGTCCTGCAGTACCCGGTGCAGGAGGAGGCTGTGATCGAAGTAGATGGGATTGGTCTCCCCGAAGAGAGTTCCATCCAGATCAAAAACCGCTATCCTCCTTTCCGGAGGAATGAAATCGGCTCCGGATTCATTTGTAATGGCAGCCATATAATCCAACATCTGCTTTTTTGACTCAGCACCATCGGTCCATAATGACAGCGAATCCCCCGCAGAAAGCGCCGCGCTGCTGCCGGCTTTGCCTCCCGGAAGGGCTGCACTGCCGCTTTGCTGAAGGGCAATGGCGTACAGACTTCCGACAACGATAAGAAGTATGATCGCTATTATCGCCAGAGCTTTCCACTTTGTTTCCAGGCTTTTGTTTTCTTCCATAATTACTCCCTTTCTTTAATAAGCATTCTTATTAACAAACCCCGTGAAAAGGGTAAGGAACATGATCTTTATATCAAAACTCATTGTCCAGTTCTCAATGTAAAAGAGATCATACTCCACTCTCATCTTTATAGAGGTGTCTCCCCGAAGGCCGTTCACCTGGGCCCAGCCCGTCAGTCCCGGGCGTACCTGGTGCTTTATCATATACCTCGGGATTTCCTCTTTAAATTCCTCTACGAACTGCGGCCGTTCGGGCCTTGGTCCCACTATGCTCATATCACCTTTAAGAATATTAAAGAGCTGCGGCAGTTCGTCCATGCTGGTCATACGAAGTATCTTCCCGACCTTTGTTACCCTGGGATCGTTCTTGGTGGTCCAGCCCTTCTCCTCATCATCCGGATCCTGCACTATCATGGTACGGAATTTGTACATCTGGAAGGAACGGTTATGGAGCCCCACCCTTTCCTGCTTAAAAATAATGGGTCCGGGGGAAGTAAGCTTTATCACTATCGAGGATATGAGCATTATCGGTGAAAAGATTATCAGCATGCAAAGAGACCCCAGAATATCCACCACCCTCTTTGACATCATATTCAGTGAATTGGTAAGGGGCACATGCCTGATATTGATGACCGGAAGTCCGTCCAGATCCTCCATGTAGGGGCGGGACGGGATCACGTCGTTATAATCCGGGATAAACTGGGTATGAACACCGGACTTTTCGCACTGGCTTACGATATCCTCCAGCTTTCCGTATTCATCCAGACTCAGGGTGATGGCTATCTCATCCAGCTTGTTTTCCGGAAGGATGAACTCCAGATTTGCGATCGTTCCGAGAACCTTTATCCCCTTGTATACGGTTCCGGCCTCCACCTTGTCGTCCAGAATGCCGCGTATAACGTAACCCCACTGGGGATTTAAGCGGATCTTGTTGATATAGCTCTCAGCCGCCTTTGAATAACCAATCAGCAGCACATATTTCAGGTTAAAGCGTTTTTTCCTGATATAGCGCAGGAAATACCGGATCACATTCCTGAATACCGTTTCCAATATGATATTCACGATGTAGAAATAGAAGATCATACGCCTGGAGAAATGAGTCTGGCGTATGATATAGAGCGCAACTATGAAGATCAGCATACCTACGGTATTGGCTTTGACGATATTGTAGAATTCCCTGGCCCTGCCGGAAGCCCTCTTTGAATTGTACAGATTGAACTCATAATAGAGGAAAAGATATCCGGGAATGAGGAAGGGCAGCGCCTCCATATACATATAATACGGAAGGTGCAGCACCGACAGATCCTCCCAGGGAGAGAGGAACTTGATGAAATATGCTATGTTGTATGAAGCGGCTATTACAAGCGCATCCAGCAGGACATGAACCCTGTTGAAAAGCCGCTGATTGTCCTTTATCAAAATTTGCTCCTATCCGCTGTCACTCAAAAAACCTTCTCACAGCGTTAAGCCATAACTCCAGCTGTATCCTCACATAGTTCCCGAAATTCCTGGAGGAATAGGGATACTTTCTACCCTCCCTGCAGAGGAGATATCCTCTTTTTATTCCGGAAAGATAGGCTCTCCCGTGTCCCTTTACTATAAAGAAAAGAGCCTTTACCCCGAAACCGATAAGGAGGAAAGGGAGATTAATGATGATCTGCAGTGCCGGCATGTTCTTCATTATGATATACATATTGTTTCTGGCGGAAAGGCGGACCTTGAAATCATTATACCTGGAACCGGAGACCCCGCTGCCGTAATGGTATACCACGGCTCCGGGCTCATACACATTTCTGTAGCCCATTATCCGCGCTCTGTAACCTATATCTATGTCTTCGAGATAGGCGAAATGAAATTCATCAAACCACCCGATCTCATCCAGTATTTTTCTTCTGTATATGGCCGCACCGCCGCAGGCCGCAAAGATATCCGACGGTTTCGAATACTTTTCTGCGCTTTTATCCTTTCCTCGGGCAAAGGCCCAGCCGAAAGCACTGTACAGATCTCCTGCACCGTCGATCCTGTCAGGAGACATCATCTGCAGCATCTTGGCAGAAACGGAAAAGATCCTATCATCCCTTTTTATGGCGTTCAGCATCTTCTCCACAAAATCCATGGAAACCTTTGTGTCATTATTAAGCAGTATCACAAAGGGAGTGGAGCTCGCTCTTATTCCCTCGTTTACAGCCCTGGAAAAGCCGAAGTTCTCACTTAACCGGATTATCTTAACAGACGGAAAATCCTTTTCCACTATTTCAAGGCTGCCGTCATCGGAACAGTTATCGGAAACTATAATATCAAAATCCTTTTCCGTCTGGTCAGAAAGGCTGCTTAAGCAGTCCGCTATGAAGTTAACTCCCCTGTAATTAGGGATTATTACCGTTACTTCCTTCATCTGAGCTTAAATATGATATTCGGATCCACTATTACCGAAAAACCCCGTTCCCTCACTCTGCCGCACATATGGAAAACATCCCTGGATACCGTGTCAAGAAGCTCCTTCCTGATGGCAAAGGCATGGGCGCTCACGGCCTCCGTCTCACGTATCATATGGGCTCTGTGCATATATCCTGAAAATCTGTAGTCTATTTTACCATATTCCGCTGTTCTGGTTCCATCCGGGAGTTTTGTATAGCCGTTGCTGACAGTCCTTCCGCTCTTTCCGATGATCGCAGCCCCGACTATCCCCACTTCCTCTCTTGCGAAATACCCGCGAAGCAGCTTTTCGTATCCGGGTGTAAGGGACTGCAGGGATCTGTCAACAAAGATACGGCAGGAATCCTCTGCGGCTTCCGCCCCCGAATAATCAGCCCTGAAGAAACCACGGTGGGAGGTGTGATGCACCGATGCACCGATCCCTCTCCGGCTGAAATAATCCTCCACCGCCTTTTTTCCGTTATCATAGGCGTAAACCTTGCTTTCCGGATTGCCTGCGGTGGAATTCTCCGACAGTCTCCAGTGATACAGTATCTTCGGAATATGGGCGGTCTTTTCCCTGGGAATTATTTCCGACAGCCTGAGTAAAAGGTCATGATCCTGGGCTCCGTCATATCCGCTGCGGAAGCCCCCGGCTTTCTCCACCAGGTCCTTCCTTACAGTCAGCATATGGCAGATGTAATTATTGGAAAGGAGAAGATCCAGGTTGAAATCCGGCTTTCTGTTGGGGCAGAAATATCTGTCACGGACTCCGTCATACTTGTCCTCATCCGTATATATAAGCTCTGCTCCCTCTTTTATTGCCTTCACCGTTTCCAAAAGCGCGTCCGGCTCTATAAAATCATCATGGTCTATAAAGACCACATAATCTCCCTCTGCCCTTTTCAGTGCCTCATTGGTATTTCCCGAGATCCCCAGGTTTTCTTTCAGTCTTTCATACTTTATCAGGAGATGGACATCCGGATCCCCATCATAGACCTTCACCACGTTTTCTATGGCGGTATCGGCACTGCCGTCAGCTATCACGACCTCAAAATCCGTATAGGTCTGCCGCAGCAGAGAATCCAGGAGATGGGCAAAATCATCCATATCCGGAGAGTATACGGGGATTATCACACTTAAAAAAAACCCGCTCTCCTTTGTTTCGGTATCGCCCGTTTCAGGCAGCATCAGGACTTCCCTTGAATAGCTCCTGTCATCCGCCCATTCCTTAAGTCCTTCCAGCACACGGAAAAAAGCGGCGTCCGCGCCGTTTCTCTCCGTATAATCCCTGATCTTGTTTAATCCCGTTCTTAAACCGTCTATATCCATTATTCAACCAGCTCGTTCATGATATCTATGGCGTTCAGTATGAATGCCAGCACCTTCTGGGGCCTGTCTGTATGAAGAGGCAGCATTGAAAGGAATAAGGAGCACTCAAAAAGACGGAGCATCCTTACATCCACCTTTTCCTCTTTCAGTTTATTTTCAAACATCCTGCGGTATTCACGCACATCTCCGTCAATACTGAGTTTCAACTTCATATCCTCTTCAACATCTATCTCATAGAGACCGCTGTTCATGAAATCATAACAGCCCGAGACAGAATGCGAAAGCTTGGCTATGTCATACAGAGGATCCGAATAGAGCTCCTCTTCCTTCTGGGCCCCCTTCGGGTCGATAAGGCGTAAGAGCCCCGCATCCGGGGAATACAGAATATTGGAGAAACAGAGATCCCCATGGCTCACTACGGATATCAGTTCCTCCGGATTCCTGCCTATCATGGAATCATAAATATCCTCATATTTCTTTAATATCTCATCTATCCCGGAATAGGCAGTGCCTGATGAAATATACGATTCTATCTCCTTAAAGGCTTCCTGGCCCTTAAGTTCCTCTATCCTCTTCTCAACCTTTGTGATATAGAGCTCCTGCCTTTTCTCGTAGAACTCGTTCCAGGTAACGGTCTTTTTATTTCTCTCCTTCAGAAAGACGAAGAGAATATCCAGTATCTTCTTAAATTCACCTGTAGATATGGCTCCGTGGACATATCTGATGGCGAGATCCGTCATATGATAGCGCTGCATCCTGTAAGAAGCCTTGTCCCCCTCATCCTTCAGATCATAGGGGAGCACGAACCAGCTCCGCATATTATCCGGCAGCAGATAATAAAACCTGTATTCCGCCAGGATCTTTTCCTTGTTGCTGCTGCTCTTTATCACCGTATATTCATCGCCGGACAGGGCGTTAAAATATCTGGAATCGAATCCGCCGGTGATAAAGCTCAGGAAATCACCCTTGGCTGCTATAGAATAAAAGGCTCCGGATACTATCTCATCCAGTTCCCCGGCAAGACTTTTCATTTCACCGCCTTCCTTCTGAACCGCCCGGGCAAATGCCACGCCGTCATGGTATATCACGGCCGCAACGCTGTCTCCCGCCATGATCCGGAAATCCTCTTCGCAGTACCCGGTCTTCCTTACAAGGAGCGAAAACTCCTGCGGATTCTTTATCACGCAGTCAGAGAAAACGAGAAGAAAAGCTCTCCTCATATCCATCCCGTCAGTATCCTGATACGCAGCAGCATCTATGAAGGAAAGCTTCACATCCAGCTTTTCCCTTTCGGCCGCATCGGATGCTTCGGAAATGAAACGCTCCTTAAGCGAGTGTCTCCTGTATATTATCCTTCCGAAACTCTTCGTTCCGGTTATCTCCCTTATTTCATCAGACGGTCTCTGTCTGTCGTCGTATACAACGGTTATTTTTTTCATAAAAGAGCACCGTTCCTTTCTTTTACAGTATCAGGGCTTTTCCTGCGTCCCGTTGATGATATGAATAATACCACCGTTAAAATAACGAAAATGATGATCCCCATCGTGTTGTAGGCTGTTCCCACCGGATTTTTCCCACCGGACAAAAGGGAATTGATATAACGGATAAAAGCATCAATGTCAAAGGCACTGCCAAGACTCGCGGCGAAAAGCTTAAGAGCCGCAAATTCCATTATCCATCCGAAAAGGGACGAAAGGAAAACAAGGGGACTCCGTCCCCGGATAAGCTTTCTTAAAAACAGATACCATTCATTTGCCTTATCCAGTATGTCAAGGAGCACCATGGCTCTCTTTGATCTCTTTTTCGTTATCAGATACTTATTCATATATCTGAAGGAGGGTACATAGGAAAGATAGCAGATAAAGAGAAGGATAAGGGCGGCAAAGAGAATTCCCAGCACAGGATCCGCCTCTCTTAAAAACAGGATCTCAAAGGGCAGGGTAAGTGTCAGAAGCGCCAGAGTATCGAAAAATCTGTCGATCACCACAAGCAGGATACCGGTCTTAAAGGATCCCGTCATATGCTTTACGTCCGCCACGCGGTACAGCTCACCTATCTTAAAGGGTATGATGAGATTGACAAGCGTTGTTCTCACGTAGAGAAAAAGAACGTCAAAAAAGGAGAGCTTCCGCTCTTCCAGAAGAACCAGGGCAAACCTAATGAACTTCAACACATGGGCTCCGAAAAAGAGAAAGAGCACCGGAAAGAGATACACAGTATTCAGGCTTATGCTAAAACTGAAACTCATTTAATCTCCTCATAGCTGTATTTGCTTATCTCCTTCTCCCGGTATTCTCCCCTGATGGATGAAGGATTATCAGCGTAGTCAAAGAGCATCTTCAGAACCCTGACTGCCTGATTTCCAAGCTTCACATTGGATACCTGATCTGTTTCCCTCCAGGAGATCGGATAGAACCTGCAGGTCTGGTTATAATACTGCAGAGCCATAATCATGCAGTAATTAAACATCAGATTATCGGGGAAGCGTAAATAAAAACCGTCCCGCAGCATGGATACGTCGTACATATTGAGCCCGCTTCCGAGATCAAAGACCCTCTGCTTTATCACCGCCGCGAACAGAAAATCATACACAATATTCCCCAGCGTTCTGATCAGGGAATAGCCCTGCAGGGAACTTCCAAGCATGAACCTTGCCCCCAGCACGCAGTCATAGTATCTGTAAAAGCCCCTCTTAAAAACAGGCAGGAAGTCCGAAATATTTCCCTGATCGTCACCGTGGAGCATCACCACATAATCAAAGCCCTTATCCGCGGCGTAACCGAAGGCCACCTTCTGGGATCCGCCGAGACCGTAATTATCATCATTGCGGAAGAGCTTCAGGTTAAGCTCACTATGGCCGGCTTTGTACCGGAGGACCGCTCCCTCGGTATCATCGGTGCTCCGGTTATTGATGACTATGACCTCTTCAATATAGCTCATTATCTCCGGGGTCAGCTGATCCAGCACCCTTGTGATCTGCCTTTCGCAGTTATAAGCCGGTATGAATAGTAGTATTCTGTCCTTTGCCATATTATATCCCTTCGTATCTGACGGGTACGTACTTCTCCCCCGTAAGGAAGTCCGTTATTTCCGGATCCTCTCTGTTCATTGCAAAGTATGCTCCGTTTCGCGCCGCATCCGCTCCCAGGAGATTCAGCGTGGCCTGATCGTAATGGTAGGCGTCCGTCATATGGTCGTCACCCACGCCCGAAAGCAGGGTGGACACCAGCACAAACCGGGGATCGGTCCTGCAGAGCTCGGTCTGCAGCGCAGCTATTCTCTGAAAAGCATCATGCCTGCCCTTTTCCCCGCCTATCCTGATCATCAGGAATTTATCTATCCCGGACATGAACAATCTGGATGAAAAAACATTGATATCGGTCAGATACTGCTCATCGCTTATGCCCTCTATCGCGTCATTTTCACCCTGGAGAAAGACCAGGAACTGATTCTCCACCTGATAATCGTTTTCCTCCAGCCATGTCTTCGCGGTCTTGAACCTCATGATGACTTCATTGCACACCGCATCCGACGCCCAGTAGGTGGAGGGCATGCCGCCCTTTGACGCAGAAACAGCCACCACCGGAGTCCCGGTCTCACTGTACCAGGTATTTACAAAGCTGGTGACCAGGCTGCCTCTTTTCAGATAAAAATCATTCATAATCTCGGTATTTTCATAAATACCGAAGGGCTCTGCCAGCGTATAGATCCTGGTGGGATCAGATATCGCCCTGAATTCTGCCCCGGCCCCTTCCGTTATCTCCGGAGCCTCATCTGCATTGCCGCCGTAGCCTGACATATTGCTCTGGCCTGCAAAGACTATAAGGTCTACCTTCTGACCCTTATTCTCCTCTGCAAACACTTCCGCTTCCTCATTCTTTATATTCTTTTCAATCTCGGAATCAATATCTTCCACCGGTTCCTTTTCCGGCTCCGCTACTATTACCTCGGACGGGATCTCCGAAAGGATACTGCCCTGCACAGTACCGTTCTTTTCGCTTCTTTCATCAAAGGGGTTGCCCCTGAAGGAAAAGTATACCGCTGCTGCGGCGGAAACCAGGGCTGCGGCAAGAAGTATCAGTATTATGAACACGGCGGTTTTTTGTCTGTCATTCCTTCTTTTCAATAAATATCTTTCTCGTAATGAAGTTATAGACCATTACCACTCCGGTAGCGAAGATCTTTCCGATGGTCTCTTTGAATGTCCACAGCAGTCCGTTAAATCCGGTCTGCAGAAACGGTACGTTGTCGTATACGGTAAGGACTCCCAGTATCAGCACCTCGTTCAATGCGAGCCCTATAAGCGACAGCACCGCAAAGACTGTGAATTCCTTTCTCCTGTCCATGTTTTCGTCATGAACGAAAACAAATTTCATACTGGTGAAATAATTAAATATCAGAGATATGGTAAAACCGAAGAAGGCGGCTATCGCAACCGTTACCTTAGCGTTTCCGAAGATCAGTATTATAATGGAATAGATTGCAAAGTCTATAAGAAATGAAAGACCTCCGACTACTCCGAACTTCAGTATCTGTTTAATAAGCTTATTCATTTTTACAAAATCCTGTTCAATTTGATAAAGTCACCCAGGGCACTCTTCCCTATTTTGAAGATCCGTTTCATGTTGATGGAATTCACTCCGCCCTGCCTGGGTCTGAAGGTTATGGGAATGTAGCGGATGGATCTGTTATGTTTGGTAAAGGCCACCGAAAGCAGTACATTCGAAAGGAAAAAGTCCTTCGGAACATAGCGTATCTCCCTTTTCAGCGTTTCTCCCTTCATAAGGCGGTAAGGAGTGTTGGCGTCCTCCACCCACACATGAAAGCATAAAAATACGGTGAGCTTTAAAACCTTGGTTACAAAAACACGGGATATCCCGTCCTGACGGCTCTTCCTGGAGCCTATGACCATGTCATAGTGCTTCCTGCACCTGTAGAACTCGTCAAATTCCTCCGGCCGTGTCTGCCCGTCGGAATCCGTCTGGAATACATAATCCGCCCCCTCTGAAAGGGCGAATTTGTAGCCCGTAAGTATGGCGGCTCCGTGCCCCGCATTTTCCTTATCCTTTATGATGAGCTGGGGACGGTTCTTCTGCTCTTCCTTCAATACTGCCAGAGTATTGTCCTTGCTGCCGTCATTGACTATGACCAGCCTTGAATTCTCTCCCGCCATTACCGCGATAGGGTACCATTCGTCCACAACACGCCTGATGTTGGCCTCTTCATTGTATGCCGGTATCACTATATATAATTTATCCTGCATTTCTTTCTCCTATACTTTGCTATAACGCCGCAGCCTGCCAGTCAGATGTCATCCCGGGCTAAGCGAGGAATCCCTGTTTCTTAACGACAATACAAAAAACAGTACGAACATCACCAGATATATGTAATATAGGAAAGCCCCTGCCTTCATACAAAGCGCACTCTCCCTCAGCAGCCTGACAACGAAGAAGAAATACAACACTACTATCCCGTAAAGAGCAAGCAGAAGCCTGTGGCTTACAGTCTCCGGATCCGCGAGATAAGTACCCGCTGCCGCCGGTATCAGTATAAAGAAATCATATATCCTGTGATAGGTCATAATGAGGCTGAACAGTATAAGTATCGAAAAGAGCGCCCCGTCCCTGCCTTCGGGCAGCAAAAACACAGAAATCACCAGAACAAGCATTATTACAATTGTCACTGCAATGCTTACCGGGCCTCCGCCGCACAGAGCGCCTATGTCTATCGATCCTTCTCCGCTTAATACGGATGCAACCTTCAGGGGTTCCCTTATCATATCGATAAAGGTGCTGTGCAGCATCTTTGCCCCTGCAAAGGTTCCGATCACATGAGGAATAAGGGAGATCACCAGCTCCTTATACCTCTTTTTATAAAGAAAATAAACCGCCAGCGGAGCCGTCAGGGTGTACTTGAAATATGACACCGACAGAGTAAGGCCTGACAGAAGGGCATGATCATTTTCAGAAAGCCATACGGCAAGCATGAAAAAGAAAAAGGAAAAGAGACTGTGCTGCCCCACTCCTATCTGGTTCCTCCAGGGTGTTCCGGCGATCATCAATAACATCAGTAAATTAAAGATGTCCCTGTCCGCATTCTTAAAAAAGGTCTGTCTCAATAAAAGTACCGACAGCGCCGTGAATACCAGATTAAGTATCAGCCACATTACCCTTGCTGCCGGAAAAGGAAGAAAGGTCATCGGCATCAGAAGCATAAGGAGACTCGGAAACTGGTTCGCCTCCATCTTCTGCGGCGCTCCAGCCTTCTCAAATATCCTGTAAAACAGCGCCGTGGAGCCTTTCTGCAGCGCCCCCGTAGGTTCAAGACTCTCCCTATACGGATTGATACCGCTCCGTAAAGAAAGAGCGGCATCATACTGAAAATCCTGACTGTACCGGAGAGCATTCCTGGCTCCCTGAAAAACAGAAAGTACAGCGAGTAATATTAAAATAATATAAAGTATCGATTTAACGTTTTTTTTCATTAACCAAAAGGCTTACGCCAGCTTCTTAATTACATCTTCCCGGAGTTCCGCAAGCTTCTTCTCGGAGTCCTCAAGGCTTGTGCCCTTAACGCCCATGTAGAACTTGATCTTCGGTTCGGTTCCGGAAGGACGTACGCAGCACCAGGAGTTGTTGTCCAGGTCAAAGTAGAGTACGTTTGAAGAGGGAAGTCCTGTCTTCTTTTCTTCCTTAGTCTCCATGTTCACGGCCTTATCTGCCTTGTAATCCCTGAATTCCTTAACCTTCAGTCCGGCAAACTCCGTGGGAGGCTCCTTCCTGATGCGTTCCATAATGTTCTGTATCTCTTTCGCTCCGTCTATACCCTTCAGGGTAACGGTATGTATGCCTTCCCTGTAATATCCGTACTTCTTATAGATATTAAGCATCTGATCCCATACGGTTATGCCCTCTTTCTTACAGAAGGCTGCTGTCTCCGCAAGGCACATAACCGCATCAACGGCATCCTTGTCCCTCGCATGGGTTCCTACGAGACAGCCGTAGGATTCCTCATATCCGAATACGTACTCGTGGCTGCCCTTTTCCTCAAACCACTTGATCTGCTCCCCGATATACTTGAAGCCGGTAAGCACCTCTATAAGGGTCTGGCCGTATTCCTCTGCAATGGGATCGATCATATTGGATGAAACTATGGTCTTTATCACTGCTCCGTTAGCGGGCAGTTTTCCGGTCTTCTTAAGCTCCCTCATGCGGTATTCCGCGATCAGGATACCCGACATATTTCCGGTAAAGGGCATATATTCTCCGGTAGCCGAATCCTTTGCGTATATACCGAGACGGTCTGCATCCGGATCGGTAGCCATAACGATATCTGCGTCCTTTTCCTTTGCGAGCTTCAACGCAAGGGTAAAGGCCTTGGGATCCTCGGGATTGGGATATTCCAGGGTAGTGAAATCGGGATCCGGTTCCTCCTGCTCGGGAACCACATATACATTCTCAAATCCCAGTTCCTTCAGCACACGCCTTACAGGCACGTTTCCGGTGCCGTGGAAGGGAGAATAAACTATCTTTATATCCTTTGACATCTCCTTTATGATGTCGGGATGGATAATGAGCTTCTTTAATTCTTCGATATAGATATCGTCGATCTCTTTGCCTATAACATTATACAGACCCTTGCTCTTTGCTTCATTAAGGTCCATCGTCTTTGCTTCGCTGAAATCCTTTATGGCAGCTACACAGTCAACGATATCGGTGTCCCTGGGGGATGTAACCTGTGCTCCGTCCTCCCAGTATACTTTATATCCGTTATATTCAGGCGGGTTATGGCTTGCGGTAACAACTATACCCGCTGTACAGTGCAGATGGCGGAGCGCAAAGGAAAGCTCCGGAGTGGGACGGAGCGCATCAAATACATAGGCCTTTATGCCGTTAGCCGCCAGGCAGAGAGCTGCCACATCCGCGAACTCCGGTGACATGCGCCTGCAGTCATAGGCAATGGCTACGCCCTTATCTCCGGCGCCCTCCTTCAGGATATAATTTGCCAATCCCTGGGTGGCTCTTCTCACGGTATAAACGTTCATGCGGTTTGTACCCGCACCGATCACGCCTCTTAAGCCTCCGGTACCGAATTCCAGATCCTTGTAAAATCTGTCCTGTATCTCGGCATCATTGCCCTTGATGGATTCCAGTTCCTTCTTTGTATCCTCATCAAAGTAAGAATCGCTCAGCCAGTATTCGTAACTCTTCATATAATCGCTCATTTTATGTACCACCCTTCTGTTTTCCTGTGGACAGCAGAGAACGCCGTCTGATGATCGAAAAAACTCGAAAAACACCGCTAATTATTATATCACAATTACTGTTACTGTACCATGGGTGCGGGGCTCGCTTTCAGAGTGTAATTGCTGTGGTCCAGGGAGAAATTAATGTTGTAGTAGGGATCCCCCTTTTCAAGCTCATTCTTCCACTTCTCACGGAAATGCCCGGATTCCCTGTTGTAGCGTTCTTCCTTCTCCTTATCGGCACCGCTCACGTCGTCTCCTCTGGAAACGCTCTCATAGTGATACAGCTCGGAAAAAGGAGTAAAGACATTGAGCAGCCCCAGGGAACGCAGCTTCAGACAGAAATCCACATCATTAAGGGCCACGGCAAAGCTTTCGTCAAAGCCTCCCGCCCTTTCATAGTCGGATCTCTTTACCATCAGGCATGCTCCGGTGACCGCGCTGACATTCTGCGCATAGCAGAGCCGTCCCATATATCCCAGGTTTTCCCACGAAAGCCTGTAGTGGGTGTGTCCCGCAGTCCTGTGGGCTCCGAGCCCGATCACGATACCTGCGTGCTGAATGGTGCGGTCCGGATAGTAGAGCTTGCTCCCGACTGCCCCCACGTCTTCACGCTGGGCGTACATCAGCATATTCTCCATCCAGTCCCGGCTGATCACTTCGGTATCGTTATTGAGAAGAAGTATCATATCTCCGGAGGACTTTGATACTCCGAAGTTTACAAGCTTTGAGAAATTGAAACCCTCCTCATCAGGAGCCTCATATTTCACGACATGCGCAAAAGGTGACTTTTCGATCTCCCTGTAGACCTCCTCTGTTTCATCCTCCGTACTGCTGTTTTCCACAATGATAAGCTCATAATTATCATAGGAGCTCTTTGTAATAATGGATTCCGTGCAGCGCTTCAGGTCGGAGGCATGATCCTTATTCGGAATGATGATGCTGATCTTCGGTCTGTCAGTCAGGGCATAGCGTATACGGAAAATAGTGGCAAAGGCCTTCGTACTCTCTATCTCAAAATCCTTAAAACCACAGGACGTAAGGTGGGAGGCCACGGCGCCCTTTGCGGCATCTATCGCATAGGTCTTTGTATTGATATCGGCAGCGGTGGACTGGTCGTGACTCCGCCAGTAATAGTAGACTCCCGGCACGTGTCTTATTACCCTGGCCTCAGCCGTAAGCCTGAGGATCATGTCATGATCCTGGCTTCCGTCAAATTCACTCCTGAAGCGCCCGCATCTGTCAGAAAGTTCCTTCTTAAAGACGGAAAAATGGCAGATATAATTATTTGCCCTCAGGTTATCTATGGCAAAGTCCGGCTTGAAGTGAAGGGTGATCATATTGTCTATGCCGTTACCCTTGAAGGTCACCTCATCGCAGTATATAAAATCAGGATCATATTCCTCTATCTCCTGCATATACCTGTAGAGAACAGAAGGATGCAGCAGGTCGTCATGGTCAAAAAGCCCTATATAATCCCCGCCTGCGAGATCAAAACACACATTGGTATTCCCGGAGATACCGAGGTTCTTTTCTATCTTCCTGTATTTTATGCGTGAAATTCCTGCGGGATTGCTCCCGGCATCGCTGTCCATGTATTCCCGGATGATCTCTCCGACATAGGAGTGTTCATCATCGGAACCGTCGGCTATACAGAGCTCCCACCCTGCATAGGTCTGACTGGTTACGCTCTCTATCATCTCCCGGAGGAACTTTTCCGGAGTATTGAAAACAGGCACCAGGATGCTGAATACATGCCTCTCCTTAAAGGCAGTGCCGCTCTCCTTTTTCCGTCTTTCGGCATCTGGAAAGCTCAGGGTCCCGTGGAATTTACAGGCCTTCTTTTCTATGCTCTTGCTCTTAAGCTTCCTTACAACCTCTTTTACGCTGCCGAGCCTCCGCACCCTGACTGCCGCGGCTACTCCCTTGGCGTAAACGTTCCTGAAGGGCTTTATCAGCTTGAAAAGCCTGCTCTTTTTCAGCTTGTCAAGCTTGTCCTTCATCTCGGCGTTTTCCGCTTCGATCGTCACCAGTTCCCGGGTAAGCTTCTCATTCTTCTTTTTTTCCTGCTCGTATAATTCCTTATAATAAGCATCAAGACTCATTTATGATAAAACTCCTGTCTCTTCCGAAGATATCATGTCCCCTGAAGATAAGTGCTATACTATCCTTGGTGATATCACTTTTTAAGGCTGCCGCCTCCGCCTTCACGGCAAAGCCCGAAAGCAGTATATCTTTTTCCTTCGGGAAGACCTGCGGCAGATCCTCTCTGTATATCCGTCCGGCAGTCAGGACATATTCCCTGTCACTGTCCTTTATCTTTACACAGATATCGTATTCGTATCCGGCTTTGCCGTGCACAAAGCCCCAGCCCCTGATGTCGATGAAACCCTCGTGGCCCTGCGCATCCGAATTTCTGACGGAAACACTTTCGATATTGTACAGTACCTGCCCTTCTTCCGCCTTTCTGCAGCCTTTGACAGTGCTGTCAGCTTTTTTCAGGGCTTCTGAACTATAGAACGGAACCCTGTCCTCGGGATAAAGGATATCAACCCTCATATCCAGCTCCGTTCCCGTAAGATTCCTGTTGTACCAGGGATCGCCGTCCTTCAGAAGTTCCCGGTACTTGCCGTAAAAATAATCCCTCTCCTTACGGAGCCTTAAGTATTTTTCCCTTTCCCCGGCGTCACTCTTTCTGGACACGCTCTCGTGGTGTATCAGGAAAAAGGAATTCAGGCAGACATTGCGGTATCCCTTTGAGAGAAGGGCGGCGCAGAGATCCGTATCGGTATAGGCAACTGCGAGCTTCTCATCAAAGCCTCCCGCCTCCAGGAATTTGGAACGTTCCACCATGAGACAGGCCCCGGTCACGGCAAACACATTTCGCTTTCCCCGGTTAACTCCTCTCATATAGCTTACATCATCACTGTAACCGGAAAAGCAGTGGCTGCCGCCGGAAGAGAGCATACTGATGCCGATATGCTGTATCTTTTCTCCTCCCGGATAGAGGAGCTTGCATCCCACCGCACCGGTGCCGGGTTTCAGGGTTTCCCTCATCATGGGTTTCAGGAATGAAAGACCGTCAGGCACCTCGATATCGTCATTCAGGAAAAGCAGCACCCCGGATTCCGTCAGGGATGCACCCTTATTACAGAGAGCAGAAAAAACGAAATCTCTTTCTTCCCTTAGATAGGAGAAAGAGTATTCCTTTGAAAGCTCCTGATAGCAGGCCGTATTTTCCGCATTGCTGCCGTTATCCAGAACTATGCATTCAGGGCTTATCCCATCTTTTTCCGCACTTTTCCTTAAACCGGAAATACACCGGCGGAGGAGCTCCGGGTGATCCTTTGAAAGAATGACTACCGAAACCCTGTCCGGCAGAGCAGCCGCCTCTTTATCACCGCCCGCATCCTTATAGGCATATTTATGGTGCGTCCCGGCGTGGTACATGACTTCCGGTATATGCAGGGGTTTTTCCGAAGCCCTGCCGCACTCCCTTAAGAACTCCAGGCTTCCCTCTTCCGCGGCGGTCTTGCCGCTGATACTCCGGATAAGGGAATTCTTTACAATGGTAAAACCTCCGGGGTAATAAAAATCTTCCAGCGTGTCCGGAGAAAAAGCGGGCTTAAAAAACGGATCATGCCTCCTGTTACCGCTTATCTCATCCTCATCGGCATAGATAAAATCATATCCCTTTTCAAAGACCCCGTATTCATTAAGGGCTGCCGACAGGCCCGGATCTATATCCCCGTCCCCGTCCAGGAACAGGGTATAGTCATCAGGGATCCTTAAAGGCAGGACTTCCCTTTTTATCTCCTTTTCCCTTATCCACGCGCTATACGGGTCGGAGATATCCTTTATCAGATTCCTGTACTCGTCCCTTCTCATTTCTTTCTTTTTTCCGTAAGGATCATGGGTATGTACTCCGGTCTCGTGCCCTTGATGAGATGCTTGAATCCCGATCCTCCGTTATCCACAGGCATGTCAAATTCATAGGCAAGGGGATCCCAGAACCTTTTATCCAGCGCTGCGATATGGTAGGAAATATATAGCACTCCTCCGCCGTCCACGTCCTCCATTATGATCTGGGGATCATCGGTGTCATAGATTATCACATTTTCGGTTATCCCGGTGCCGTTAATCAGTATCTCATCCCGGGGTATACCGTCTATTGTGATCCTGTCTATCTTCACCAGGCACTTAAAGTCGCCGGGATCTATCCTTATGGATACACAGTCCTCCGGTATCAGGGTTTCAAACCTTATACCGTCCTCATCATTTCTCTCCGCGTTTATCAGAAGGGAGTCACCGGGATGGAATCCGAGTCCCCGGTCATAAAAGACTCTGGGCTTTTCAGGCCGCTTCAAAAGCCTTGATTTATTAAGGGTTCCCTCCAGATGGATATTCTCACAGCCAAATATGGAATACATCCCCTCAAGGGAGATATGACGTCCTGCTATATATCTCTGCAGAGCCTGTTCCATTTCGTAAAAGATCCCCATCAGATCGGAATCAATACCGATCTTTTCGTATATGCCGTCAAACACCTCCGGCTCCGCCATATCAAGGGAAGAGAGGAAATAGCTCACAGCCCTGAAGATACAGAAATCCACGGGAACAGGAAAATCAAATACCCACTCATAATCAATGATATTCCAGCCTTCATTGAAAATAAGATTTGAGAATATGAGATCCACGTCCGTAAGCATCATGCTCTTCAATGTGCCCGGAACCTCGGTAACTTCAAATACCTCGGCAAATTCGCGGGTCGCCCAGAATTCCCTGACCGCCGCCCGTCTTAATGCCGCCGCAAAATTCACGATGGCCTTCACGCAGTCTTCGCCTCGTCCGAGGGTCAGCAGTCTTTTCAATTCCTCATCCATGCTCCGTCCGGTAATGTAGTCGAATTCCAGATACATCAGGTTTCCGGGAGCATCATATACCTTCCGCACGGGACAGGGCTTAAATATCGTCCCGGCAAATTCATCCTTTATCCCCCCATAGGCGTCAGCCATAGAGAGAAGGTGGGGTACGGCCTCTCTTGTGAACGGGGTTTTTATCACGATCTTCTTATGGTTTCCATCCACCATGATATCCGTACGTATCTGAAACAGCGGATCCCTCTCGGTGGAATGCTTGGAATATACCGGATGACGCTCGGTAAGACTCTCTATACGGTCATTTTTCTGCAGCACGCAAAGAAATGAATTGGAAAAGAAGGGGAAATAGCCGTCGCTCAAAGCTTCATCCATCGCAGCCCCTTCGCTGAATGCGGTCATTCTCTCTCCGTCGAAATTCCGCGCATTCTCATTAAATTCTCCCTTAAAGGGAAGTCTGTCATCGGAATAAACGGTTATCGGCAGTTTATAGTCGGGATAGGGATAAAAGAATTTATAATCATAGCCTGCCCCGTGGAAAAGCCGCATGAGCCCTGCCCTGGAGAAGGTCCTCACCTTATCGCCGTGGGTATACCCCTCTATTCCGTCGTAGTAGCGGCCTGTATGATCCTCCCTGCATCCGGCAAAATACTTCATGCCGTATTTATTTTCGATGGCAAGGATTATCTGTCCACCCGTGGCGAGATGGGGAGACAGCAGCTCCAGAAAGCTCTGCCACGGATTGGCGGCATTAAGGTACAGCTCTGCATATTCCAGCACGCCGATCAGAAGAATATAGTCGTACTTGTCGTTCAGCTTCTTTTCTATATCCTGGAAGTTGCCCACCCTGATGTCTATATTGTCGTATTCACTGTTGCGGTATGCATTTATAAGGCTTCTCTTATAGCTAAGCTCTATGCAGGTGACATGGCCCGCCTTTGACGCCACCGTTCCCGTAACGGCCCCGCAGCCCGCACCGATCTCCAGCACCCTCTGGTCCTTTCTGATCGGGAAAAAATCCACTATATTTCCTCTTAAATGGGACAGATGATACAGAGTGCTCCAGCGCTCTTCAAGGGCGATGACACGGTTATATTCATCTTTTCCATGCTCTTTAACCAGCTCTAAGAGCCTGTCCTCAGCCGCCCCCTCGGAGTACAGATCTTCTCCGGGATAATCGCTTAAGTCCAGGATCACCCCGCCGATTTTTTCAATAGTTCCGCTTGTCATATATGGCTTTTCTCCACTGTTGTTTCCATGCCCATATCGTAATATCCCGTGGTATCCTTTGACGATATGCAGTTGATGCTGAATACATCATAGAGTCTGTTATATACGGTGAACTCACCTTCCCGGTAGCCCACCAGTCCGAGGGAAATAAGGTATTCCCCGCCCTGCAGGCTCATTTCCTGGGTAAAGGTGGCTGTCAGAATATCTCCCGCTTCGGGTTCACCGGTGCTTATCTTTTCAAACATCGTATTGGTGCCCGTGATCTCCACACCCATCCGGTTCTTAAAGGATACCGCGATTATCGGTTCGCTTATCTTTTCATGAAAAAGACACTTTACCCTTATGGAAAAGCTGTCTCCCTTTATTATAGTATTGGTTATCTCTCCGCTGTTATCTATGCAGCAGAAATCCATGATGTCCGCCAGGCCGTTTCCGTAGCTGTCAAAGGAAGGATTGATGCTCATCCTGTCCTTCCACAGGGGTTTCTCCCCGCCTGCACCGGGAACCGCTTTCTGATTGCGGTTAAGGCTCTGCTCATTATCCGAAGGAGAAGCATCCAGCTGGTGAACCAGCACCTTCTTGTACATGTCGATCATTTCCTTCGGTGCGCCTTCCCCGAGCTTTTTTCCCCGGTCAAGCAGCACCACCCGGTCGCAGTACTTGCTGATGCTTGAAAGATCATGGCTCACAAAGAGTATGGTCTTTCCCGCCTTCTTGAATTCTTCGAATTTATGGTAGCACTTATTCTGGAAGAAAACATCCCCGACAGAAAGGGCTTCATCGACTATCAGTATCTCCGGATCTATGTTGATCGCCACCGCAAAGGCCAGACGTACAAACATACCGCTGGAATAGGTCTTTACCTGCTGGTACACGAAGTCCCCTATGTCGGCAAAGTCCAGTATATCCTGCAGCTTTTCATCTATCTCCGCCTTTGAAAAGCCTATCATGGTACCGTTCAGATATATATTCTCAATACCGGTAAATTCCATATTGAAACCGGCCCCAAGTTCCAGCAGGGCTGAAATACGTCCGTCGATCTCGACAGATCCCCCAGTGGGGTTCAGTACACCGGTAATGATCTTCAGCATAGTGGATTTGCCGGAACCGTTGGTTCCGATTATTCCCACTGTCTCGCCCTTTTTCACGCACATTGATACGTCATGAAGGGCATAGTGCTCATGATAGAGCTTTTTCCGGGTCAGCCCTAAAGCGTCCCTCACCCTGTCCTTCTGGTGATCATAGAGCTTGTACATTTTATTCAGATGTTCGACTTTTATCGCATTTTCCATCACAATACATCCGCAAAGTGGACTTTTAACCTCTTAAACACTATTGCTCCGATAAGGAACATGACCGTGGAAAAGATCCAGAAATAGGCCGTGGAGTAAAAGTGCTCGAAGAACCACATATTATCAAGGAATGACATCCTGTAACCGTCCACCACATAGTAGACGGGATTCAGCTTGAACAGTATCTGCAGGGGTCTCGGCAGCGCTTCTATATGCCACATGATCGGCGTGATCCAGACTCCGACCTGCAGCGCTATCCCTATGATCTGTCCCAGGTCCCTGAAGAACACCACAATGGAACAGGTGATATAGCTGAGTCCCAGCACCAGGAAAAATACACAGAAGGTAAAGTACGGGAGCTGCAGCCAGTACACGGTCGGATAATAGCCGCAGAGTATCATCAGGATCCCCGCTACAAGAGTCAGGAAAAGATGGATAAAAAGGGCGCTTATGACCTTTATGATGGGAAGGATACTGATCTTGAAGACCACCTTTTTAACCAAATACTGATAGGACAGCAGGGCGCTGGTTCCCTGTCCCAGAGCATCGGAAAAGAAGAACCAGGGCGTGATGCCTGCAATAAGCCACAGAACAAAGGGATAGGTGGTTTCCCCGGTTATATCTGTTCTGGCACCCACGGAAAAAACAAACCAGTAAACCAGAACAGTAACCACAGGCTGAACAAAGGCCCAGAAAATACCGAGATAGGATCCGGCGTACTTTGCCCGGAAATCATTACCTGCAAGCTTCCAGATAAGCTCCCTGTTCTGGTAGAGCTCGATAGGGAGAGTAACTATCCTGTCGTACATCAGGATGAAGCCGATAAAGGCCGCATCCAGCATACAGCAGGAAATGATCTTTTTTAATATCTCCTGGAGGGGATCCGCCAGGCTGTTGGTATGGAGAATGATATAGGCATTACATATGACGATGACAACCGCCACCGCCAGAATGACTTTTTTCTTTTCCTTACTCATAATCCCAAGCCGGCTTTATACACCGAGAAATCCTGCCAGTTCCTGTCGCGGTCGTTGATATTCATTTCGCTTTCGCTTATCTCATCGGGCCACCTGATCCCTATTTCCGGATCGTTGTACCTTAAACCGCCATCATCTCCGGGATGATAGAGATCATCACACTTATAAACGAATTCCGCCTTGTCCGAAAGCACGAGAAAACCATGGGCAAAGCCCCTGGGAATAAAGAACATCTTTTTATTCTCCTGGGACAGCTCAACCCCGAACCATTTTCCGAGGGTTGAGGAGCCGGGTCTCAGATCCACGGCCACATCAAATACCCGTCCGCTTATCACGCGCACAAGCTTTGACTGGGGGTACTTCTTCTGGAAATGCATGCCCCTTAAAACTCCCTTCGTGGATGAGGACTGATTGTCCTGAACAAATACACTGTCTATTCCGGCTTCCCTGAACTGGTCATCCCTGTAGGTTTCCATGAAGTAACCGCGTTCATCCCCGAAGACCTCCGGGGTTATTACCTTTAATCCTTCTATTTCACAGGTTTCTACTTTTATCTGTCCCATATCGTTCCTTTCTTTTTATTAAAACTCTCAATATCCTGAGCTCTCTTTTGTCATTCTGAGCGAAACGAAGAATCTTAAAGAGAAATATTCAGATTCAGATCCACATATCCCTCAATTCCTTCCACATGCCCTTTGGAGGAATACTGCCACATGTCGTATCTGCCCTCATAGGTCGGTCTCCTCACCTTGTACTGGGCAAGCCAGATGGGGTATTCCGACAATTCCCCGGCGTTCATTTTTTTATTGAGCCAGGTCTTATTGGCGTAGAGCCCGGCCTTATATCCCGCATTCTCTAAGGTTTCTATAAAGGCCTTTATATTGGCGGTTCGCTGAACCGGATCTATGAGGTCTCCTCTTCCTCCGGCGGATTCCACATCCAGGAACACCGGGAGCGTAAGCTCTTCAGCGGTTATCAGGGACTCCACCATGCTGGCTTCTTCAATGGCCTCTGTTTCGTTTAAGGCCTGGGTAAAGAAATATACCCCGATCTTTAAGCCCGCGTCCTTTGCGCCCTTAACATTCCTTTCATAATAGGGATCCTCTACCAGAGCACCGGTACTGGAGCCTCTGTATCCCATACGGATGATGGCGTATTCTATCCCCGCATCCTTTACCTTTGCCCAGTCGATATCCTTATTATACTTGGAAACATCTATTCCAATGGTGCCGCGTGCCAGATCTATCTCTCCCGCATTCAGGAGCGCACCGTCGTCCTCTTCCTCTATATCAGCGGTATCCTCGGCTTCGGCGTCAACCTGGTCCTCGGTTTTGATAAGGGTTCTGATATAATCCACCTTCTGATAGCTGATATCGCTCCTCACCGTAACACTGCTGTCATCCGGTCCTATGAATCCCGGCCTGTGCTTCAGGTGTATCGTGTACTTTCCTCCCGGCAGGTCCGACGCGGTGATGATACCGTCCTTGTCGCTGTCCTCGTACTCCGACACCTTATCGCCCTTTGAAATCTCTGCCCGGAAGGGAACGCCCGTAACAAGGCTCCCGTCCCGAAGGGTGATCATTATCTTTATGTCACGGTTTACGGATGAGATAAGGAGATTGAGATAGGGCCAGTCATCATCTGAGGGCTGTTTTTTCCCCTCGTCTTTTTCATCATTGCCGTCTTCCGCCCCGGTACTCTCTATCCCCGCAGTTTTAAGATCGGAGTAGCCCTCTCCGGTCTCACCTCCCTCTGCTTTCCGCTCTTCTTCCGAAACAGCAGCCGTTTCCGGCGCACCGGTATCTCCCGGCTTTCCTGTTTGAAAAGCGTTAAGCATTAACACAAAGAAAGCGGCCACAACCAGAAAAGCGGCTGCGACCGCGATTATCCAGAATCTCTTAAACCCCATTGGCCACGTCTACAAGATACTGTCCGTAAGCGGTTTTTCTTAAAGGCTCCGAAAGCTTCAGGAGCTGCTCCTTATTTATAAAGCCTCTCTTAAATGCTATTTCTTCTATACAGGAGATATAGAGACCCTGCCTTTTCTGGAAAGCACCCACGAAATCCGCTGCATCCAGGAGGGAATCATGACTTCCCGTATCCAGCCATGCAAATCCGCGTCCCAGTAATTCCACATAGAGATCGCCGCGGCTTAAATACTCATTGTTCACGGCGGTGATCTCCAGCTCTCCTCTGGCTGAGGGCTTTACATTCTTAGCTATCTCCACCACATCATTATCATAGAAATAGAGTCCCGGCACCGCATATTGTGACTTCGGATGCTCCGGCTTTTCCTCTATGGATATGGCTCTGCCTTCCTTATCGAACTCAACCACTCCGTATTCCTTCGGGTTCTTTACATAGTATCCGAAGATGGTGGCTCCCTTTTCTCTTTCCGCGGCTGTTTTCAGTACCTTGGAAAAACTATGTCCGTAAAAGATATTGTCCCCGAGGACCATGGCCACTCTGTCATTTCCGATAAAGTCCGCGCCTATGATAAAGGCTTCCGCCAGACCGTTCGGATGTTCCTGTACCTTGTACGAGAAATTGAGTCCCAGCTCGGATCCGTCTCTGAAGAGCTCCTCGAAGGCCGGCAGATCCCTGGGGGTCGAGATTATCAATATGTCCCTTATCCCTGCGAGCATCAGGGCAGATAAGGGGTAATATATCATCGGTTTGTCGTAAACCGGCATCATCTGCTTTGAAACGGCCTTGGTAAGCGGATAAAGTCTGGTCCCGCTGCCTCCGGCAAGTATTATTCCTTTCATTCCATCTCCTTATGTTGAAGATATGATGATCATGATCTTTCTAGCGGTTCTTGTACATCTTCTCGTAATACGACTGGTAATCCCCGCTTGTCACATGAGCCATCCATTCCTCATGGGAAAGATACCATTCCACTGTTTTTCTGATACCGTCCTTAAAGGCCGTCTCCGGCTCCCAGGACAGCTCTTTCCTGATCTTGTCGGGAGCTATGGCGTAGCGCCTGTCATGTCCCTTTCTGTCCGTCACAAAGGTTATGAGATCATCCCGGACATTCTGCTTTCTCGGATCATCATCCGGAAGGATATCCCTTAAAGTATCCAGGATGATATGTATGATCTCTATATTCTGCTTCTCATTATGTCCGCCGATATTATACTTTTCTCCGATGCGGCCGCCACTCAGTACCAGGTCTATGCCCTTGCAGTGATCATCCACATAGAGCCAGTCCCGGACATTCTTTCCGTCTCCGTACACCGGCAGATTCTTGCCGTGAAGTGCGTTATTTATGATAAGAGGGATCAGCTTCTCAGGGAACTGGAAGGGTCCGTAGTTATTGGAGCAGTTGGTGATGACCGCCGGGAAATGATAGGTATCCACATAGGCCTTTACCAGAAAATCCGACGAAGCCTTGCTGGCGGAATAGGGGCTGTGGGGGGCATAGGGCGTATCCTCGTAGAAATAATCCTCGGGATCACTTAAGGAACCGTAGACTTCATCTGTGGAAACATGGAGAAAACGCTTGCCCTCCTTAAAGGAACCGTCCTCATTTTCCCAGGCTGACTTGGCAGCATTCAGCATTATAAGGGTTCCAAGAACATTGGTCTCCACGAAGACCTCGGGATTCTCGATACTCCTGTCCACATGGCTCTCTGCGGCGAAATTCACCACATAGTCTATGTCATTTTCCCTGAAAAGCCTCGAAACGGCCTCCTTGTCCCTGATATCCGTCTTTTCAAAAACGTAATCATAGTCCTTGTCCAGGCCCTCCAGGTTTTCCAGATTTCCTGCATAGGTAAGGGCATCCGCATTTATTATCCGGATCTCCTTACCGTATTTCCTGAACATATAATGAATAAAATTTGATCCGATGAAACCTGCGCCACCGGTTACAAGGTATGTCTTCACAGCATTTCTCCTTTATATTGATAACCCTAAAACTATACCATATATAAGGCTTTCTTTCAATTATCGGGGCTTTTCTTACCGGGATCCTCTTGCATAATCGGCAAACCTGGCAGCATTTTCCCTGTCGCCCATGATCACATAGGAAATATGCAGTCCTATGTATGGATAGGTGTCATGGTATTTGAGGTTAAGCAGCGGCTCCGTTTCAAAGGCTGCGTTATAATACCACATACAGGCTTCCTTGTAGTTCCGTCTGTTCCTGTAGTATTCACCAAGCTCAAATACGGCTTCGGAGGGCGTGTGGTCGGATGCCAGGGTTCGGGAAGCCGCAAGGAGCATAAGGGAGGTGTCGTCAAGGAGTCTTGCGCACTTTATCACCACGCAGGCGTCCATCAGAACCACATCCTCTTCACTGTCCTTATCCATTCTCTTTCTGAAGAAATCCTTTGCATCCAGGAAATCATCATCCGTTCCCGATATAAAGAGCTCCCTCGCATACATTCTGACGAGGTGGTTTGAAATATCGCCGTCCTTCTTTATTATCTTTTGGAAAATGGAGAAATCCCTGCCGCTGTGCGCGGATACGGGGCAGTGCTGTATTTCCACATTACTGTCAAAGATCACGGGCTTCAGTCTCACAGCTTCATGAAGCGGATCCTCCCACAGGGGAGTACGGAGTCTCTTATAGAGCTTCGGTCTCAGCTCCTTATCGAAGTTATAGGTGGTATTGGCAGCCAACTGGTTGCAGTAGTACATCTGCACTATCTCAACCTCCGGCAGCAGCGCCGCTTTCAGTTCCCTGAACCTCTTCACATTCTTCTCGTCTATCACCTCATCGGCGTCAGCGCTGTATATATAGTCACAGGTCGCAAAGGAAAAGGCGTAGTTTCTGGCGGCGGAAAAGTCATCCTTCCATTCAAAGTCATAGATCCTGTCGGTGTACTCTGCAGCGATCTTTTTCGTATCATCATCGGATCCCGTGTCCACGATTATGATCTCTTCGAAAAGATCCTTTATCGGATCCAGACAGCGCCTTAAGATATCAGCTTCGTTCTTTACTATCATACATAAACTGAAGGTCATATGCTTATTCCTCCTTCTTATTTATCGTATCCGGATAGGTGTCCACGGGAAGGTCAAAATTCACTGCCTGGGCGTAGAGAATATCCGTAAGCTCATCCGCGTTTTCCTTTGTGACATACATTCCGTAGCCCTGTTTTAATAGCTCCGGATCCACATTTCCATTATACAGCCTTTCAATAATGGTGTCTGCAACATCCGGGGAAAAGTGGCTGGTCTCATAGTAATTATCCATGTTCAGGGTAACATTGTTAAAGCCGCTGAAATTCCAGTACGGAGTAACGTCCGCAAGCTTCCTTAAGAACGGTATATAACCGTTTGCAATATCCTTTTCATATGTGTAGCCGTTAAGAGGGTTTGTGAATATGCGGAGATTAATATTGTTTTCTTCGCAGAGCTCCACTATCTCACGTATCTCATCGAGGCTCTCTTCCCTGGGATAATAGTAATCAGACCAGGTGGCGTCCGTCTTGTCATAGTGGAAATCAGGCAGAATGCCCAGGTTTTCGGTGCCGGTCTCCAGCAGCCTCTGGCCGTAGCCCGGATCTGTATTCTTATGCTTCCATATCACCTCTATGGACTGGGACAGGGTAATGAGATCTAAATACGAAAGGTAGAAACCCGCCTTGTCGCTGGCGCTTCCGTCCCAGGGGAAAGGCTTTCTGTACAGCTGGTCTGTGTGAAAATCCGGATCCACAAAGTAGGAAATGTCATCCACTCCCATCGTCACATTTTTTATCTTTACTCCCCGCTCCAGCATATCCTTTAAATTCTGCAGGTGTTCCGCCGGAGTACCCTCGGAATAGGCCATGTCGTAATAATTGCCGTCATTCATCTTTGACACGTCAAAAAAGCCCGCCCTTGATGAGCCGAAGAGAAATGAATCGAACCTGTCGGGATTTTTCAGAATGTTCATCATCTTGACATAGCTCTTATTCGGTTCAACGCCGTTATTCCTGATACAGTTCCAGTGAAAGATATTGTAGGGATCCAGCCCCACGCCCAGAGGCAGGAATATCACCGCCAGTATCAGGAAAAATATGACGCATTTTTTCAGGAATCTTCCCATTGCATTTACATCCTGTACCATACTAAGCCTGCATGATCCTAAAAGTTAAAGTATATAAACTGCTGTGTGGTGCCGCCGTGCAGCTTGTTTATAATGATCAGCGTGGTAACGCCTATATAAAGCAGCCAGCGGACAGGCAGCTTCCACTTGGACATTTCCTTCGGAATATCGTGTTTTAACGAGAAGAAATCATATACCATCAGCACGACAATGGCTGCCAGCAGCTTCCATAAACCAACATCAGTTATCAGCATATCCACCTTCATCTTTTTCCAGGCATCCAAAAAGTGGAGTATCACTCCGTTATGAAGATGGGTGACTATAAAGAAAGCATCCCCTATACTGTCCGCCCGGAAAAAGATCCATGCGAGATCCACCAGGGCGAAGGTCAGCAGCCCATGGAATATGATGGACGCCCTGCTTTCCTTTTTTTCTTCTTTTTTCGGGAATAGATCCCTTAAAATACCTTCCGCAACCTGATAAATGCCGTGGAGTCCTCCCCACAGTACAAAGGTCCAGTTTGCACCGTGCCAGAGTCCGGATACCAGCATCGTTATCATCAGATTGAGATTCTTTCTCAACTTCCCCTTCCTGCTGCCGCCAAGGGGGATATATACATAATCCCTGAACCAGGTTGAAAGGGAGATATGCCATCTCGACCAGAATTCCCGTACACTCTTTGAGAAATACGGACTCTTGAAATTCTGCATAAGCTCTATATTAAAGAGCCTTGCCGTACCTATGGCGATATCCGAATAACCGGAAAAGTCACAGTAAATCTGGAAGGTGTACATTACCGACACCATGATAAAGGTCATTCCGAAATAGTAGGGAACATTTGCATAAATCAGATCCACATATTTCCCCAGGGCATCGGAGATCACCAGCTTCTTGAAATATCCCCAGAGCATCATGCGGAGACCTGAAACAGCCACGTCATAATCAAATCTCTTCCTGCATTTCAGCTGCGGTATCAGCTCATTCGCCCTGCCGATAGGGCCTGCTATTATCTGCGGGAAGAAGGATACGAAGAGGGCAAAGCGGGCAAAGCTCTCCTCCGGCTCCGCCTTTCCCTTATATACATCAATGAGATATCCCGTGGACTGGAAGGTATAAAAAGAGATACCGACGGGCATCAGGAGATTAAGGAGATGGGGCTCTATATGCATGGAAAACAGCCCCATAAACGCCACAACGCTGTTTGCGGCAAAATTATAGTACTTAAAGAACATAAGGAGGCCAAAGCATATGACCAGGGTCGCGATAAGTATGCCCTTCCTGAAAGCCCTGTCCTCTTTATCGGATTTATGTATCGCAAGGGAAGCAAGCCAGACTACGAGACTCGTGCAGAGTAAGAGCAGCACATATCTCGGGCTTGCAGCCATATAAAAATAATAGCTTATTAACAGCAGTATGATCCATCTGTATTTCTCCGGAACTATCCAGTACAGAGCGAATGCTATCGGAAGAAATACCAGGAACGCCAGTGAATTGAATAACATGCTCCTATTATACCATAAAAAAACCCCGGACAGCGAAATTGTCGCCGTCCGGGATCTGTGATCATATCATCTCACCGATTCTTAAACAAGAGCATCCTCAGTCTCTTCGGAAACTTCTGCTCCCTCATCTGCAGAAACCTCAGCTTCTGTCTCATCAGCGGGCAGCTCCTCATCTCCTATGATATCATCGCTGCCGTCGTCCTCCACCGGTATATTATCGGTGGAAAGCTCGATATTCCTGTAGTGCTTCATGCCTGTTCCGGCAGGGATCAGCTTACCGATGATGACGTTCTCCTTAGGTCCGATCAGGTGATCTACCTTACCCTTGATAGCAGCCTCTGTGAGAACCTTGGTGGTCTCCTGGAAGGAAGCTGCCGACAGGAAGGAATCGGTTGCAAGGGAAGCCTTTGTGATACCGAGTATTATCTGGGTAGCTGTAGCAGGCTCTTTACCCTCTGCTATCAGAGCTTCATTGATATCATCAAGCTCAAGGGCATCCATCCTTGTGCCGGGCAGAAGATCGGAATCTCCCGCATCATCTATCTCCACCTTCTTTAACATCTGGTGGACTATAACCTCTATATGCTTATCGTTGATATCCACACCCTGTGAATGATAAACCCTCTGTACTTCCTTCAGGAGATAATCCTGAACTGCACGGAGTCCCTTGATCTTTAAGAGATCGTGAGGATTTATGGATCCTTCGGTGATAACGTCTCCGGCTTCGATAACAGAGCCGTCCTGAACCTTTATCCTGGATCCGTAAGGTATGAGGTAGGTCTTGCTCTCATTGGTCTCGTCATTGGTGACAATGACTTCCCTCTTTTTCTTGGTATCCCTTATCTCAACCTTGCCGCCGAACTCTGCTATGATAGCGAGACCCTTAGGCTTACGGGCTTCAAATATTTCCTCTACTCTGGGAAGACCCTGGGTGATATCGGATCCTGCCATTCCTCCCGTATGGAAGGTTCTCATTGTAAGCTGTGTACCAGGTTCACCGATGGACTGTGCTGCAATGATACCAACTGCTTCACCCACCTGCACGGGTTCGCCAGTAGCCATGTTCGCGCCGTAGCACTTTGCACAGATACCGCTGCGGCTTCTGCAGGTTAAGATGGTACGGATCTTCACTGACTTAACGGGAGCGCCGTCCTTCACACCTACCGAGCAGATGAGCTTTGCCCTCTTCGGAGTGATCATGTGGTTGGTCTTTACGATGATATTTCCGTCCTTGTCGTAAATATCCTCGCAGGAGTATCTGCCGGTTATCCTGGTCTCCAGAAGCTCGATCTCTTCCTCGCCATCCCTGAACTCGGCAACTTCCATTCCGGGGATCTCCTTGCCTTCTTCGCAGCAATCCCTCTCACGGATAACCAGTTCCTGGGAAACGTCAACCATACGGCGTGTCAGATATCCCGAGTCAGCTGTACGGAGCGCCGTATCGGAAAGTCCCTTTCTGGCGCCGTGGGCACTCATGAAGTACTCCAGCACGTTCAGTCCCTCACGGAAATTGGACTTGATAGGAAGCTCGATGGTGTGTCCTGTAGTATCGGCCTGAAGTCCTCTCATTCCGGCCAGCTGCTTTATCTGCTTATCGGAACCTCTGGCACCTGAGTCAGCCATCATAAAGATGTTGTTGTACTGATCCAGACCATCCATCAGATCCCTTGTAATGGTGTCGTCACAATCTCTCCAGGTCTGTACTACTTCGTTGTATCTTTCTTCGTCGGTAATGATACCTCTCTTGTAGTTCCTGGTTATCTTGTCCACGGTTTCCTGGGCCTGATCCAGAAGCTTCTGCTTTGAATCGGGAACCACCATGTCGGAAATGGACACGCTCATGGATGCCAGGGTTGAATAGTGATAACCCATATCCTTGATGTGGTCCAGAGCCTCGGCGGTCTTGATGGAACCGTGAGTATTGATGATCGCCTCGATAATGGCCTTCAGCTGCTTTTTGCCTACCATAAAGTCAACTTCAAGAGCCAGCTCGTTTTCGGGAATGCTCCTGTCAACGAATCCGAGATCCTGAGGTATTATCTCGTTAAAGAGACAGCGTCCCAAGGTTGTATGGATAACAGCAGACTTTATAGTTCCGTCCGGACATTTCTTTTCCCTGCGGACATAGATCATGCTCTGAAGAGTGATGTCATGATCCGCATGTGCCATAATGGCTTCTTCCACTCCCTTAAAGGATCTGCCTTCGCCGGGTTCGCCTTCCCTTGCCTGGGTAAGATAGTAGATACCGAGTACCATATCCTGTGTCGGAACGGTAACAGGTCCTCCGTCTGAAGGCTTAAGGAGGTTATTGGGGGAGAGCATCAGGAATCTGCACTCTGCCTGGGCCTCCACTGAAAGAGGAAGGTGCACTGCCATCTGGTCACCGTCAAAGTCTGCGTTGAAAGCCGTACATGCAAGAGGATGAAGCTTTATGGCCTTACCTTCCACAAGTACAGGCTCAAAGGCCTGGATTCCAAGCCTGTGAAGCGTCGGGGCACGGTTCAGCATAACGGGATGCTCTTTAATAACATCTTCCAGAACATCCCAGACTACAGGCTCCAGCCTTTCCACGAATTTCTTTGCACTCTTGATATTCTGGCAGGTGCCGTTAAGTACCAGCTCCTTCATAACGAAGGGCTTGAAGAGCTCGATAGCCATCTCCTTCGGGAGACCGCACTGCCAGATCTTCAGCTCCGGACCTACGACTATAACTGAACGTCCGGAATAGTCAACTCTCTTTCCGAGAAGGTTCTGTCTGAAACGTCCGCTCTTACCCTTAAGCATATCGGACAGTGATTTCAGTGCCCTGCTTCCGGGTCCGGTTACGGGACGTCCGCGGCGGCCGTTATCGATAAGCGCGTCAACAGCCTCCTGCAGCATTCTCTTCTCGTTGTAAACGATGATATCGGGAGCTCCTATCTCAAGGAGCTTCTTCAGTCTGTTATTCCTGTTTATGATCCTTCTGTAAAGGTCGTTGAGGTCAGATGTTGCAAATCTGCCGCCGTCCAGCTGTACAAGGGGACGGAGATCGGGAGGAATGATGGGGATCACATCCATTATCATCCACTCCGGCTTCTGGCCGGACTCCCTGAATGCCTCAATGACATCAAGTCTCTTAATGATACGTGCCATTTTCTGGCCGCTGGCTTCCTTCAGCTCCTCCTTAAGAGCTGCGGATTCCTTGTCCAGATCCACGTTCTGCAAAAGTTCCTTTGCAGCTTCGGCTCCCATGCCTGCACGGAAACCCTTTGATCCGTACTGCTCAACCTTTTCCGCATACTCCTTGGCTGACAGGATCTGCTTGAATTCCAGATCGGTGTCCTTGGGATCCAGCACTATGTATGATGCAAAGTAGAGAACCTTCTCCAGTACACGGGGAGACAGATCCAGCATCAGTCCCATACGGCTGGGGATACCCTTGAAATACCAGATATGGGAAACAGGAGCTGCCAGCTGAATATGTCCCATTCTCTCACGGCGGACTGAAGACTTGGTAACCTCAACTCCGCAGCGGTCACAGATGATACCCTTGTAACGGTTCTTCTTGTACTTTCCGCAGTGGCACTCCCAGTCCTTTGTGGGTCCGAAGATCTTTTCACAGAAAAGACCGTCTCTCTCGGGCTTTAAGGTCCTGTAATTTATGGTTTCGGGTTTGGTCACTTCACCGTGGGACCACTCCAGTATCTTCTCCGGAGAAGCAAGACCAATCTTTATAGCATCAAAAGTCAGCGGGCGGTACATATCAGACTGCCTATTATTATAATCCGGCATCTATAACTCCTTCCATTTATCGAATGTTCTGATCATTCAGGATAAAGATATCAGAACTGGTCTACAGGATCCTCATTGCCATCAAAGCTTTCGTCGAATTCGGCTTCTTCATTCATAGCCTCTTCTTCGTCATTTATGGTCTCCAGCTCTCCGGCCTCATTGAATTCCTGGGTCTGGAAGCCATGGCTTGCATAATTCTCCTGCTGCCTGATATCACGGTCATCATTAAAGAGAGCTCTCATATCGGTTTCTCCGTAATCAACGTTTTCACCGATCTCAACCTCTGTTCCGTCATCCTTAAGTACGCTGACGTCAAGGCCGAGGGACTGCATCTCTTTCAAAAGAACCTTGAATGATTCCGGCACACTGGGTTCAGGGATGTTCTCATCCTTAATGATGGCTTCATAGGTCTTCACACGACCGATCACATCATCTGACTTCACGGTAAGAACTTCCTGGAGCGTGTAGGCTGCGCCGTATGCTTCCAGCGCCCACACTTCCATTTCTCCGAATCTCTGTCCGCCGAACTGGGCCTTTCCACCAAGAGGCTGCTGTGTAACCAGCGAGTACGGTCCGGTGGAACGTGCATGGATCTTGTCATCAACCAGATGGTGAAGCTTCAGATAGTGCATGTGGCCGATGGTTACCGGTGAATCGAAGAATTCTCCGGTACGTCCGTCTCTTAAGCGAACCTTACCGTCACGGCTTATACGCACACCCTTCCAAACTTCTCTGTGGTCTCTGTGTTCTGACAGGTATTCAAGTACCTCGGGCAGGAGCAGATTCTTGTACTTCTTTTCAAAATCCTCCCACTCGGTATTAACGTAATCATCAGCAAGCTCCAGCATATCTTCTATATCCACTTCGTTTGCGCCGTCGAATACGGGCACGGAAATATTGAAGCCAAGTGCCATAGCCGCTAAGGACAGATGTATCTCAAGAACCTGTCCGATATTCATTCGTGAAGGCACGCCAAGAGGGTTCAGTACGATGTCCAAAGGCCTTCCGTTAGGAAGATAGGGCATATCCTCAACAGGAAGCACACGGGATACAACACCCTTGTTTCCGTGACGTCCGGACATCTTGTCGCCCACCTGTATCTTTCTCTTCTGGGCAATGTAGATACGAACCGCCTGGTTTACTCCGGGTGAAAGCTCGTCTCCGTTCTCTCTCTTGAATACGCGGGCATCCACAACTATTCCGAATTCTCCGTGGGGCACCTTGAGGGAAGTATCCCTTACCTCATGAGCCTTTTCTCCGAAGATGGCGCGGAGCAGTCTCTCCTCAGCGGTAAGCTCAGTCTCACCCTTGGGGGTAACCTTGCCCACCAGGATATCTCCCGCACGGACCTCAGCACCGATGCGGACTATTCCGCGCTCGTCCAGATCCTGAAGAGCCTCCTCACCCACACCCGGGATATCCCTTGTGATCTCCTCAGGTCCGAGCTTGGTCTCTCTTGCTTCGGACTCATATTCCTCTATATGAATGGATGTATAAACATCCTGCTGTACCAGACGCTCTGACAGGAGCACTGCGTCCTCATAGTTGTAACCCTCCCAGGACATGAAGCCGATAAGGGGGTTCTTTCCGAGGGAAAGCTCACCGTCATGGGTGGAAGGTCCGTCAGCGATAACATCGCCTTCCTCTATATGATCTCCCTTTTTCACAATGGGAGTCTGGTTGTAGCAGTTACTCTGGTTGGAACGCATGAACTTTATAAGATGATAATCTTCATCCGTTCCGTCATCATTCTTTACCTTGATAAGGTCGGCCTGGGCAAGGGTAACGGTTCCGGGCTTCTTGGCGATAACGCAGTCACCGGAGTCAACCGCAGCCTTTCTCTCCATTCCGGTTCCCACTGCAGGAGCTTCCGTAAGGAGAAGCGGCACCGCCTGACGCTGCATGTTGGATCCCATCAGCGCTCTCGTCGGGTCATCATTCTGCAGGAAAGGCACCAGTGTGGTAGCTACCGAGAATACCTGTCTCGGGGATACGTCCATATAGTCGAATACGGTCTTATCCCATGCCTGTGTAAGATCCAGGTGACGTCCGGATACGAGGGTATTCTTGAAGTGGCCTTCCTTATCCAGAGGCTCGGATGCCTGTGCTACGTAGTAATTATCCTCTTCATCCGCTGTCATGTAGACAACCTCGTCCATAACACGGGGATTCTCTGCATCGGAATGATCTATCTTTCTGTAGGGCGATTCTACAAAGCCGTACTCATTGATACGGGCAAAGCAGGCCAGCGAATTGATAAGTCCGATGTTCGGTCCTTCGGGAGTCTCTACAGGACACATACGTCCATAGTGGGAATAATGGATATCCCGGACTTCCATGCCCGCGCGGTCCCTTGACAGTCCGCCCGGTCCAAGGGCCGAAAGACGCCTCTTATGAGTAAGCTCGGAAAGAGGGTTATTCTGGTCCATAAACTGTGACAGCTGTGATGAACCGAAGAACTCCTTTACCGCAGCGGTTACGGGCTTGATATTTATAAGCGCCTGAGGAGTGATGGTGGTGATATCCTGGGTAGTCATCCTCTCACGAACCACTCTCTCCAGTCTTGACAGACCTATGCGGTACTGATTCTGTAAAAGCTCTCCCACCGCACGGATACGGCGGTTTCCGAGATGGTCTATATCATCCTTGCTGCCTATTTTGTACTCGAGGTGCATATTGTAATTTATGGAAGCAAAGATATCCTCTCTGGTGATATGCTTGGGAATGAGCTCATGCACATTCTTCTTTATGGCCTTCTGAAGATCCTCGGGGGTCTCATTCTCATCCATAAGCTTTGAAAGTGCAGGATAATATACCAGCTCCGTAACACCGTAATCTGCAGCCTTGGCACCCTTGGGGAAGTCGATATAATGATTTATGTCAACCATCATGGAAGAAAGAACCTTGATGTTCCTCTCTTCTCCCTGCAGTACCACATGAGTTACGGCACAGTTCTGGATCTCATCAGCCAGCTCTCTTGTAACTTCTGTTCCGGCTACGGCCTTCAGTTTCTTTAAGGAAACTACCTCGCCCGTTCCGGGATCGATTACATCCTCCGCCAGGATATGTCCGGTAATACGGTTTCTGAGCAGAAGCTTCTTATTGAACTTGTAACGTCCTACCTTGGCCAGATCGTAACGTCTGGAATCGAAGAACATTCCCTCGATAAGGGATCTTGCACTCTCCTCGGCGAAGGGTTCACCGGGGCGTATCTTCTTATATAACTCTGTAAGACCTTCCACGGAATTCTTGGAAGGATCCTTTGAAAATGAAGCAAGGAGCTTCGGTTCCTCACCGAAACACTCAATGATCTCCTCATTTGTACCGATGCCGAGGGCACGGATAAGAACGGTCACAGGAACCTTTCTGGTCCTGTCAACCCTTACATAGAATATATCATTGGGGTCTGTCTCATACTCAAGCCAGGCTCCGCGGTTGGGGATGACCGTGCATGAGAAAAGCTTCTTACCTATCTTGTCATGATCTATACCGAAATATATTCCGGGGGAACGGACAAGCTGGCTAACTATAACACGCTCAGCTCCGTTAATGACAAAGGTACCTGTATCGGTCATTATGGGAAGGTCTCCCATAAAGATCTCATGTTCCTTGATATCGTTTTCGGGATTTGCACTGTTTCGCAGACGAACCTTCACCTTTAAAGGTGCAGCATACGTTGCATCACGTGCCTTACATTCCTCAATGGAATACTTCTTTTCGTCCTTGCAGAACTCATAGTCTACAAAATCCATGCTCAGATTTCCGCTGAAATCCTGTATGGGTGAAATGTCAGCAAAGGCTTCCCTAAGTCCCTCAGTGGTGAACCATTCATAGGAAGACTTCTGAACATCGATGAGATTCGGCATTTCAATAACGTCCTTGTTTCTCTGGAAACTCATACGCATTGCTTTGCCGTTGTAGACCGGATGTATCCTGTTTTTCTCCATGTTGTCCTCTACCCCGTTCCTTAAAACAGCTATAAAATCAACAGTTACGGCGCTTTACCGCCTAAAAATGGGCGCAAAAAAGCCCATGTAAGCACGATAGCGCATCTTGCATAGTAACATGGGCTTTTTGAAATGTCAATTAATTTTTTTGACTTTCAGTATTCTTTACTTAAGTGTAACCTTAGCTCCTTCAGCCTCAACCTTCTTCTGAATGTCCTCAGCCTCAGCCTTGTCTACACCTTCCTTGATCATCTTGGGAGCTCCGTCTACGAGATCCTTAGCTTCCTTAAGTCCGAGACCGGTGATCTCACGAACAACCTTGATAACCTTAACCTTGTTTGCGCCTACCTCTGTAAGCTCTACATTAAACTCGGTCTTCTCTTCTCCGCCTGCTGCACCGCCTGCTGCACCGCCTGCTGCAACTACAACACCGGCTGCTGCGGAAACACCAAACTCTTCTTCACAAGCCTTTACAAGCTCGTTCAGCTCAAGTACTGAGAGGCCTTTAATCGCCTCGATGATTTCTTCCTTAGTCATTTATTTTTCCTCCGAAATATTGGTGAATCGTTTTTAATGTTTCTTATTCTGCCGCAGGAGCTTCTGCTTCTGCTGCAGGTGCTTCAGCCGCTGCTTCTGCAGGTGCTGACTCTTCTGCCTTTGCTTCCTCAGCAGGTGCTTCTGCAGGAGCTTCTGCTGCTGCGGGAGCCTCGGCTGCTGCATCTCCGCCTTCTGCCTTCTTCTCTGCTATCTGATTGATAACACGAGCGAAGTTTGCAATAGGCGACTGCATGGAACCAAGCAGTCTTGAAAGAAGTTCTTCTCTTGAAGGTACCTTGGCGAGCTCGTTAAGACCGGCTGCATCATAGAATGTTCCTTCGATAACTCCTGCCTTCAGCTCCAGCACCTTTGCCTTCTCTGCGAATTTCGCAAGAATACGGGCAGGGGCTGTCACATCATCGGTTGCAAGGGCTAATGCGGAAGGTCCGTCCAGATGCGGATCCAGCTCGGCAAAGTCAGTTCCTTCAAAGGCACGCTTCATCATGGTGTTCTTATAAACCTTGTAATCAACACCGGCTTCACGAAGCTGACGCCTGAGATTCGTATCCTGCTCAACCGTAAGTCCGCGGTAGTCTACCAGGATAGCTGCCTTGGCATCCTTGATCTTACCCGCGATCTCTTCAACCACAGGCTGCTTCAATTCTACCTTTGCCATTTAGCTTTACCTCCTTATTTTGATATTGATGTAAGCCGATGATCGCAATAGGCAGGGCACACTGCAGACACGAAAATGGGCTCACGCCAAAGAAGCGGAGCCCATAAAAGTCTCTTAATTAAAAACTCTTACTTGTCCTCGGCAGGCGTTGCATCTTCTGATCTCCTTACGCGGTAAACCGCACCTGCTGTCTTCGGCAGTTCTGTTATTATGCAGAACAGAGGGTAGGTTATCATACAAGCAGGCATCTGTCAAGCACCAAAACCCAGCCTTGACATATTTCCCCTCTGCATGATGTCTGACATCTTCTGCCGTTCTATTGCCTGCCTGATATCAGATACCGTGATCTCCATAAACTTACGCTTTACAGACTTGATCCCCTTCAGTTCCTTTGTCCTCTGCGCCGCAAATATGGTTGCGATCTCAAGGAGGCTCCTTGCCTCACGGCCGTTTCCGAAGGTTCTGTCTCCCACTCTGCTCATAAAGTACTCCCTGATCAGTTCATCAGCCTTTCTGCTCACACTGAACTGCTGTGATTTAGCCAAAGTGTGTACGATCCCGACCATGTCCTCCGGAGAATATGAGTCAAAGTAGACCGTGGAATTTATGCGGCTCTTAAGTCCGGGATTTGAATCAATGAATCTCTTCATAAGATTATCCTTCTTCGGAACCTTTATCCCGCCGTATCCTGCAAAGATCACCAGCTTCTCGGTTCCGTGCTCCTCTATCTCGGTTATGAGCGTTGCTACAGCTTCCTGACTGAACATATCCCCGCTGCTGTTCGAGAGATCCGTAGCCACCAGAGAATATGCCTCATCTATCATAATGATGTCATTCTCCTCAAAAAGCCTGTGAACCTTGGGTGCAGTGTGTCCCACATACATTCCCTTTAAGTCAGCTCCGTTCACACAGGTGAACCGGTTCCCCGGGAGAAGGTTCCTTTCCATCATCATATTTCCCATGTACTTTGCCACTGTGGTCTTTGCCACACCGGGCGCACCAATGAAAAGATGAACATTATGGAACTGTCCCTTGTCCAGTCCAAGACTCTCACGTCTCTTATGATAAGAAAGAACATCTACGATCTCACGGACTCTGCTCTTGACATTGTCAAGTCCGAATATCTCCCTGTCCAGTTTCTTCGATGCAGCGCCCGCTTTTTCCAGCTGAGCCTTGTCTGTAAGGTTTGCAAAGCGCTTCAGTATATCGAAATCCCTTTCCTTCAGGACCTTCCCGCTGTTCCCTCTTTCGCGTATATAGCGGAGGATCTGATGCATCAGTTCGGACTTCCCGGGGTTATGCATATGAACAATGCGACTCACAATCTTTGCCGTCTGAAATCCCTCATTAAGAGAAAAACCTTCTTTTTCCACCCAGTTTTCAAACTGACTGATACGGTAGTTCCTTACCTTTTCTTTATCCTTTTCATCTGCAGTTTTGACATCTATCACCAGGGCCGCCTGTTCCAGGACCATCCGCGTAAACTCAGGATCTTCATAGGATTTTCCTCCGAATTCCATATCGTCACTGTCAAGCATCTGGAACAGTTCAGCGGACCTTCTCTTAATATCAAGCACATAGAGATGGCGGTTATTTTTGAAAAAGCTTCCTATACGTGTACTGAAATTCTGGTAAACACCGCTGAATCCAAACATATTCCCCGGTTCATTAACGATACATACAGGTTCATTTCTGCATGCCGACCACCAGGGATCTCTCTGCCTGAAATTCCTCCGGCCCTGCATTCCGAAACCGTCACTTCCGAATACATCAAATTCCGGTCCTCCCAGATACATTGAAATGTCGCCGGCGGAGATAAGGGGGATCTTCAGGGCATTTTCCCTCCAGACTTCGGCTTCGCATAAAGGATCGTCCTCATCATCTCCAAACTCCGCCTCAAAATAATCCTCACCTGTCTCTTCGCTTAGATCATCATCGGCACAGACATCCGACATCAGATCTATATTGTCTGTTTCATTATAAACAGCGGCGAGATACGACAGTGCCATATAACCTTCCTCTTCATTATCTGCGCGGATCACCACTGTTTTTGCCGGACTGCTCTCCAGCTGCTCCTTCAGATTATTAAAGAAAGGTGCTCCATTCCTTATATCTTCCAGCAGTTCCGACTTTCCAAGTGTCGAAGAAAGCTGCAGATACTTAATGCATTCCCTGCCCCTTCCTTCCATGAAACCGTTTACGATCTCCGGCGCCAGTAAATTCAGTTTCTTCATAATAATTACCTCCCTATTACCATATCAGCTATACCGTACGCCACCGCTTCATCTGCCTTCATCCAGTGATCCCGGTCTGTCGCCCGGACGATCTCTTCTAAGGGCTTTCCGCAGTTTTCAGCCAGGATGGAATTCAGTTCCTCCCTCAGGCTCTTGATATGATCAGCCGCTATCAGAATATCCTCTGTCTGACCTTCCACCCCTCCCGAAGGCTGATGTATCATGACCTCACTGTGGGGAAGAAGTACTCTCTCGCCCTTCTTTCCTCCGGAGAGAAGTACCGCCGCCATGCTGGCTGCGTGTCCGAAACACACGGTGGACACCGGGCTTTCCAGCGTCCTCATCGTGTCATAGATCGCGAGTCCGTCACTCACAGACCCTCCGGGACTGTTGATATAGAGATTGATCTTCTCCCCCTTTGCCTGATTGTCGAGGTAGAGCATCTGCGATATGACCGATAATGCCATATCATCATCAATAGCCCCCGACAACAGGATTATTCTGTTTTCCAGATTCATCGACAGAATATCTGTCTTTCCCATTTCACTGCTAACTACAGGATTAAATACCATATTCTTTCTCCCTTCATTCTGTATATCAGCTTCATTTGATGGAATAATGGTAACAAAAAACATAGGGCAAAAATGCCCTATGTCCGACAGTTTTTATTCTATGATTTGCGGTCTTACGTCCCGCTAAAGCGCCTGTTTTCAGTACAAAGATATTGCTTCCTTCAGTCTTTTTCTGATCTCATCCGCCACTCCCGGGGGGCTTAAAACCCTCAGCCTGTCGCAGTACTGGGTGGCAAAGAGCGCCATCCCGCCTGTAGAAGCCCGGACAGATGCCAGTATCCACTCTCCGTCACTTCTGTTATACTGTGCCGGATCGGTAAATATCTTTTTCAGGTCTTCTTCCGAAGCCTGTTTCATAGTAATATTGCGTCCAAAGGTATCCACCATGGCATTCAGCATCCCGTTCTTATCATTGGCAAAAAAGACCAGCCTGATCATCTCGGGTTTTCCGCCGAACATGACCGGATGCTGCATACGGTACTGGGATTTCGACGGGATCAGATCCTTTGGAACCGCATATTTCTTTGCTTCCTTTGGATTCAGTTTATCCAGTCTCTCGATATTTTCTATCCGGTCAAGTCTCAGACTCACCGGGGTATCCAGATCTGCTTTTTTGCACTGACAATAGTAGTAGCCGTTTCCCCAGATAAGATTAAGGGGTTTAAATATCTTTGGATAGCCGTCCCTCACATGGAGCTTTCCATCCGCTCCGTAATTACAGTATGTGATCTTGGCGTAGACACCCGCCTTGATTATCCGGTTTAAGATCCTGATATTCGGAAGAACCCTGTCCTCATTATCCGGGCTCTTGATCTCTCTGTCCTCGGCATTCTGCACATACTTCACAATACCATATGTATCCGGACAGACAGATATCAGACCGTCAATGATCCCTGTGATATCTTTCAGGGTAAGATAGTTATATGCTTCCACCGAATCCCTTATGGTCTGTATTTCTTCCTCGCTGAACGGCTGGTCATAGTAAAAATACTTTGTGGGAGATTTATCCTCTGACTGATTATAAGGAACATACTTTTTCCTTCCCGGGAGCTTGGATTTCATGACCAGCTTTATCGGCACCTTTGCCCCCGCGCTTTCCATGTTATCCAAAATACGGGCAACTGTGGATCTGTCCACGCTGCCCATGCTCATATAATATTCATTCAGCTTTTCATGTATTTTGGAAACCGTCAAAGGATTTTTTTCGTCGCTGAACCTTTTTAACACCAGCAGCACATAAAGCGAATAGTTTCTGGTACTGGCCGCAGCTTCTTCTACTTTTCCCATGATTTGTCAATGGCGATCCTTTCATATAGTAGAATAATTATAACACAGATCTCCTGCCGGCATCATATATTTACCAGTTGATATTCCCGAAGCCGCCGTCAGTTCCGAAGACATTCCCATTGCCGAAGCCGCCGTCAGTTCCGAAGACATTCCCATTACCGAAGCCTCCGCGATTTACAAAAGGATTTTCAGGCAAGTCATTCCAGTCATTTGCGGCTCTGGCAGAAACCGGTATAACAGGAAGAGTGAGCTCCATCCGTTCAGACCATTCCCTGATAAAAGCCATTTCCCGTTCAGACGGATCCCTGTTCATCTCCCCGAATATCTGCCCGACCATTCCATCGGGCATCACTTCTATTGTAATGAGAGATTTTTCCGGCTTCTTTTTCTTCCTCATGAACAGTATCATTTCCTCCCCTCTGGTCACCTTTCCGATGTATCCTGCCAGGCAGTTATGCTGCTGCCTCGCCTCATCTTCAAGGTTTTCCTTTGCTTCAGGTGCCATGATCATATACTCACCGTCTTCATATTCAAGCCCGTTCATTTTCTCATATGATCTTTCCCACATTTTCCTGTCTATCTCATCCTTATGTATCTTTAACATATATCTCATTCGCATCAGTGATGACGCCAGATATTTGGGATACTTATCCCTTACCTTTCCATATATGATCTTCTGATGACCCACATACTCCTTCCACGCCTGCAGAAAAACACTCATTTCATATCCCTCGGAACAGGGATGCATGACCAGATATTCAATAAAAGGTCCCGGCTTAAAGATCAGACTGTTCTTTATCCTGATCCTATTTTCCTTCCTGATCTTTTCTATCTGTGCCGCCATATTTCTACCGTCATAAGAAATACACTCTGCCACGGTATTATCAAAAACCGACCCGTTTAAACCTGTGTTCATGAAATTATCCAGACCGAAAAATTTTTTTACGGAAAGGCTGTCATCTGTTAATCCCGCATCCATCATATCCGCCAGTTCTCTGTAGTCTATAACGTCTTCCAGGCAGGATGACAGATAGCTTTCTGCGGCTTTTACAGCCCAGTCCACACCGAAAAGCCCCGATATCATGTTCAATGCCCTGATGCTCTTAAGCAGCATGGTTTCTCTTTTTCCTTCATGATGATATAGTACTTTACTTAAAGCATCCTTTCTTGTGACATTCCTTTTACAGGCTATCATATCTATGATTTTTTCTAAAAGTGTGACAATACCATTTTTGTCGCTTCCGCCAGGATCCACCGGACCATAATACTCATAGAGAAAATCAGAACAGCTGAAATGCACGTTTCCGAAATCAAACCCCCCTTCTCCCATATCTTCCTCTACATTATCCAAACCCGAATAAAGAAAGTCCAGCCCTTTCTTCATAAGGGTTCTGCTGAACTCATAAATAATCATCCGTTCAATACTGCTTACAAAAGCCGAAATATATGACTGGCTGTTTTCCATACTGCTTAGCCAGCACACCCGGTCAAGTTTCAAAGGTTCCGTAAGTCCCGACAGAAATCTCTTTACGGAATTACATGCCACCTTTTTTATCTGCCCCTCTTCCTTAATATATGCCTGTCCCTGGCTCACAAGGATGACAAGCTCAGACTTCTTTATTCCTTCGGATTTTTCTACACAGAAATCACAGCCATCCTGAAAAATGATATTGTACTTTATTCTTTTCTTTACTTTCTTTGCTCCCGTATTCCTCTTCCTTGAATACAGCTCCTTCATTTCATTTCTGCCTAAGATATAGTCCTTTATCTCCATGTTTTGTCTACGCCGCTCCTTTCACCTATCAATAAATATCTGCCGCCCGATACAAGCGGCATCGACTCTCCCTTTTTGAAACGAAATTATGCCAGTGTATTGTTTCTTATTTCATCGATCCTTTCATGATCGTACTTATCTACATCCCGCACTCTCAAAGTAACCGTTTCCGGATATAAGTTCTCTGTATGCTTATAAAACATAATGGTTTTATCATCCTTCAGATAAGTATAATACGTATACAGCAGGCTGCAGGATTTACAATAATCCAGGCTGTCCGTCCTGCACTTATTCGGTTTTATTCTGTCGAAATCTATTTCCCCGAAGCGCATGCAATATGGCACCGCTTCAGAAATATCCTGCAGACATTCCGGAATATCCTCAGCCATATCTTTATCCACTGTTATTGCAGCAAGCCTGTTATCAATAAAATACGCCTCCACAATCCCTTCCATCGCTCCCTTATTTCTCACAAATGTCGATCTTGTCTCTTTCTTATATTTCCTGTCATCCCCCGCATATTCCCGAAGTCTTTTATCTACAGTCTTTCTGTCATCCCCGATATTAAATTCTCCTATGCCCCTGATCCTTATATTCAAAGTTTTCCTCCTTCGATCACCCTTTTGTCATCAGTCTGACAGGCTTTTTTCAATATAAGTCATCATCTCATCAAAGAAGAGATTATCCATATTTTTAAGTTTCACTTCCTCTTCAAGATCAAAAACATCATAGAGGGTTTTCCTTATTTCCTCATACTCTTTCTCACTTACCAGCTCGTCATTAACGCAGTAATTGTATAGAATATTGCCTTGAAAATCCTTCATAAACTCATTGGTTAAATACGATTCAAGTGCTTCTTTTCTGGTTATAAGTATGCATTCCAGCATACCGTTCCGGAAAGCGTAATACTCTTCCTGTACATTTCCCCAGTCCGCATGATATGACCTTATAATGTTTTTACCCGGAAAACAGGAAGTATACTGCGCATCTCCGTCCTCATTTTCATAACCCTCCTCCCGGAGTACCCGTCCTTCCGATACGAACCAGAATTCATACTTTTGCCCGCCATACGCTGTCATCTCTGGTATTCCGTCACCGTCCATATCAGAGAGGGAATATCTGTAATATCTCATTTCATCCCTGTTCTTTATACAGAAATTCATATAGGCAAGATATGACCTCAGGGCCCACTCCTTTGCCCAGGCATCAGTGCCGATACCAAGATCCTCCGCAAGATTCTCTATTCCAAGTCTTTTCCCCTTAAAATCCGTATCTTCCTTTTCTGTGTATGATGCAATGCCGGAATGGTATTTCTTTTCGGAAAGTGTCTTCACCTTATGATCTTCATTCTCGTAGTAATAAACAGGAGGCTTTGCCTCTGCCGGATCATCTCCGTCGCAGCATTCCACGTATTCCAAATAATAATCATCCTTAGGGACAAGCTTCTCTCCGTCAAAAGTAAAGGACCTGAGTTCCGATCCGTAATCGGAAAAGACTGCCTTTCTTTCTCTGTCAAAGCGCATGGCTGCTCCCACAAAGCACTCCTTGTAATTCTTTCCTGTCTTGTATATCTCCCATTCATAGGGATCTTCTCCGTTGTAACCATATCCCAAAAGGAACTCCGGAATGCCGTCATCATTCAGGTCTTCAAGACAGTATTGATAATATTCCTGGGGATAATCATTATTTATGTAGTCAAGATTATTCCGGGTTGTGAATCCACCGCTCATAAAATCCGCCGTAAGAAGCCAGTAGTCTTTTATATATGCTTCCGTCCCAATATACTGAATGCTTTCCTTTTTTTCAGGAAGATATTCCTCAAAATACGATCTGAACTCCTCCCCCTTCGGCTCATCTTTTGCTTCTGAATAATCCTCATTGATCCCGGGATATTCATGCTGTACCTCCGGATTAACGTTTATCTCGGCTTTGATGCAGCCGGAAAGAAAAACCGTCAGAGCGATCATTAAAATGGTCAGACTTTTTTTCAGGAATATGTTTTTAGCTTTTTCCGGCATATCTGTTCCCCCTTAAAAGGCCGTTTCATCTTTTGTGAGAGTATCTTACCACCATGTATTATGCATATTTGCCTGATTGCATAAAAAAAAAGACAGGGCAAAAATTGCCCTGTCCGATCACTCAGCAAACCTGTTTAATGAATTTTGTTCTTGAGTTCTATTTCAAAATCAGATCTTAATCATCCTTCTTTTTCTTTCTTTCGGTACGAAGAAATGAATCCTCATTAAGGCTAAGGATGATCTCCTTATCCACGTAATTATCGGCAGTCTCCGCGTGGCTCACAGGTTTCATGCTCTTATAACAGAACCATGCCACAAGACCCGCAACAATCAATGCACATATAAAAGGCAACATCTCACTTCACTCCTTTCTTCAGACGTTAATCCAGATAGCGTAGAATATGATAAGACTTATTATAAATGTCAGCACGGAAATACCGGTGAGTTTAAGTGAGCTTACCGGCAGATCCCCGGTAAATTTACCGGTCTGTCCGTTCATGGCAAAGGTCCATTTTTTCCCGTTCCACTGGGTGGTGAGTATCCACACCGGCAGAAGGGCGTATCCGGTTGAATTGAATTTGATATCTACAACTTCGTTCTTCGTATTAAAGCCGTCATGGGCTATGGTGCCGTGAAGCTTGTTTTTCACGGAAGTTTCCACACGTTTCTTTGCCCTGTCTATATCATCCTTTATCTCCACGTCGAATTTCTCCGCCATGAATCCGGGAAGATAAGCTGTGGTAAATTCCTCAAGCTTGTCGAATGTATAGGGCTCTATGGAATCCATCAGATCGTCTGCCATTCTGACCGATGCATCCGTCGGTACATTGGTAAATCCGATACGGCCCTTTCGAAGGGACTTATAATACTTTGTAACCTCGTAATTTCCTTCATCATGCTTATCGTAGGATTCGTACTCACCCTCGGCATCCGCGGTACCGTTAAAGAGCCAGAAAGGCACGTACACACCCTGGATCTCTTCAACCTGGGAAGAAACCAGGAAATCCTTCGGCAGAAGGAATCTCTTTTCATAATATTCCTTATACTTTGCCACTGCCTGTTTTTTGGTAAATGCGAAGGGAACAACATAATCCGGCTTGAGTGCTCCGGTAAACTGTACCGGTGCCACAGTCTGATTACCGCAGTAAGGGCATCTGATGACAGCGGTATTGGCGTCAGTGATAAGCTCCGCTCCGCAGGATGAGCAGTTATATCCTCGCATGGAGCTTTCGTCTTCGCCCCAGCCTTTCTTCTCATCCTTTTCTCCAATCTTCTGCTCTTTCTCTGCAAAATGCTTTTCAACCTCTTCCCTGGAGAAGAGAGAATCACAGTATTCGCACTGCAGCTTTCCCTCTGTGGGGTTGAAAACCATGGAGCCGCCGCATTCGGGGCAGCTGAAAGACATTAATGAATGATCTGCCATAATATTCTCCTGAAAATGAAAAACAATATTTACTAAAGCATTATACCACAGGTTTGCCGATAATGGTTCCCCCTCCGACAATCATTTCTCCATCGTACATTACTACTGCCTGTCCCGGGGTTATAGCCCGCTGCGGTGCATCAAAGACTACCCTTATCCTGTCATTTCCGTCAGGAAAAACGGAAGCCGGCTGTTCCTTCTGATTATACCTGGTTCTGGCCCTTACCCTCATTTCGCCCTGAAGCGACGGGATGCTTATCCAGTTTACATGCTCCGCAAAGAGCATATCCGAATAAAGCTCACTTTCATCCCCGACGTAAACAAGGTTTTTCTCCATATCCTTGCCGCTTACATAGAGACGTTCCGGAGCCGAAACCCCGAGGCCTCTTCTCTGCCCGTTTGTATAACGGACAGCCCCGTGGTGACGTCCCAGAATCTTTCCGTCCTTATTTACGATATCTCCGTCAGGATATGCTTTTCCCGTATATCTCTCCATAAATGAAGCGTAATCCCCGTCCGGAACAAAGCAAATATCCTGGCTGTCATGCTTTGCCGCATTGACAAAGCCGCAGTTTCCGGCTATCTTCCTCGTCTCCTCCTTTGAGATATCTCCCAGGGGAAATATCACATGGGATAACTGCTCCTGGGTCATCCCGTACAGCACATAGCTCTGGTCCTTTTCCGGAACCACCGCTTTTTTCAGTATGTACCTGCCGTTCTCATTCTTTTCCGTCCTGGCATAGTGTCCGGTGACCACATAGTCAAAACCCCTTGCCAGAGCTGTTTCCAGAAGCAGTCCGAACTTCATGAAGCTGTTGCAGTCTATACAGGGATTCGGTACTCCGCCCTCCTCATAGATCCGTATGAATTTCTTTATGACCAGGGACTCAAATTCCCGGGAAAGGTCAATCACTTCAAAAGGGATGTCCAGCTTGTAAGCGATCTCCGCTGCATCATCCGTATCCTTGTCAGAGCAGCAGCTTTTTTCCGTGGCTTCCTTTTCATTGCCCCTGAATAAACGCATGGTGACTCCGGTACATTCAAATCCCCTTTCCTTCATGAGGAATGCTGCCACCGAGCTGTCCACTCCCCCGCTCATGGCTATAAGCGCCTTTTTCATTTAAAATCTCCTGTAATAATGATTTTACCGCTAAAAATTATACATTTTAAATTATTCTATTTCATATTAATATATGCTATTCTATTGATAATCGTCAAAAATTCTTCAGGTACTGTATGAGAACGGAATTTATGAACTGGAATATGGACTACGGCCTGGCCTCCCTTTTCGTGCTGGCCGTGCTCCTTATATACAATATGGCAAGGCGTGAGCTTCCCATGAGGAAGAACTTCGTATTCAACACCCTGCTGATAACCATTGCTGTGGCAGACATCCTGGATGTTTTTTCCACCTTTGCGCAAAAACACAGTATGTATTTCCCCGCTGCACTTATCTACTCCTCTGTTCTCTTTTACCATGCGGTCATCGTCGTTATTCCGGTACTGTTCTGTATAATGGTCATCATCATGACCGGCAGGCTGGGTATCGCCAGCAGGAACAGAAAGATTTTTACCATCCTTGCTTTTGCGGCAGTTGAGCTTTTGATCCTCACCAATCCCCTTACAGGCTTTGTATTTTCATATAATGTAACAGACGGATACACTCCTAAGCCCGGTATTATAGTGATGTTTGCCTTTGGATTATCCATTCTTTTCTATGGATGCTATTACATCAGCAAACACCGGGAAAACACACACCCTTCCCAAAGGATAGCAGCATATTTCTTCACTATTGTAACCTTTTTGTCCTGCCTTACCCAGACAGTTCTGTTCCCCGGACTCCCCATAATCTGTTTCGGATTTACCATTTCCGTTCTCATAATGTATATCGCAGCCCAGAATACCGATTCCTACCGCGACCAGCGGACCGGGCTTTTTTCCAAGGATGGCTTCAACGCATTGCAGAAGGAGCTGTTCCGTGAAAGGAAAAAGAGTTCCTTCTTCTGTTTCACATTTGCAAATTATGATGTCCTGAAATCCACCTACGGTGACGAGATAATGCTTCCCTGCCTGAGGGACATTGCGTATTTCCTGAGGTCTGAGGTTTGTTCCGGGGATGTGATACCGTTTTATGTCCATAACGGACGCTTCCTTCTCATGAAGACCGGATTTTATGATTTTTCCGGCGAAAAATTGCTGATAGATGAGCGTTTCCGGAAGCCCTGGGTCTTTTCCGATGTCAATTTCCAGTTCTCCCCGGCTTACGCCTATATCTCATCGGAACTGAAAATGTCCAGGATGATGGAGGTTCATTCCCTTATTGACAAGGCACTTTCCGAGGCATTCAAAAACGGAGCCTTTTCCTTTATCGCCATTGACGAAGATATTCTCTACCAGACCAGGCATGAGATAAAGATAAGAAAAGCCCTGGATAAAGCCATCGATAATGACACTCTGGAGATATGGCTCCAGCCCATATGGAACGCTAAAACAAACCGTGTAAGTTCCGCAGAGGCTCTGGTACGCATCAATGACGAAGAGCTGGGCCTCATTTATCCCGATGAATTCATACAGACTGCGGAAGCAAACGGAAGCATCATGAAGCTCGGGCGCCAGGTTTACCGGAAGGTATGCGAATTCATCGCAACCCATGACATCAGGAAATACGGCGTGGAATATATAGAGATCAATCTGTCTCCCATTCAGTGCCTTAATGAACACCTGGCAGATGAACTGATCGCCATCAGAAAGACCTACGGAATCAGCTCCAGGCTTATCAATCTGGAGATCACCGAGACCGCAGCATCAGATTCACATATCATGGTAGAGAATATGCTTCATCTCTCCCGGGACGGTTTCTCCTTCTCACTGGACGATTACGGCACGGGATACTCAAATCTTGTCAATATGCTGTCCCTGCCCTTAAGCATTATTAAGATAGACAAATCCATCGTCTGGTCATATTTCGATCAGACCTTTGCCATCGCTGCCGGCGGAGAGAATTATATCCCCTCTCCCTTTGAGGGAGGCAGTGATAATAATATCCTGGAGGATCTGATCCCCATGTTCCAGGCCCGGGGATTAAAGGTTGTGTGTGAAGGAGTCGAGACCAGGGAAATGGCCAGGGTTCTTGAAGAGCTGGGCTGTGATTACATGCAGGGCTTCTTCTTCTCAAAACCTGTACCCGAAAGGGATTTCATGAAATATGTAAAGTCAATGAATAAAACATAAAGGAGAGTAAACCCATGTCAAACGAAGTAAATAAAACGGAGATCGGGGATGGCCCCATCTGGGATGCCTCGGTCTTGAGTATGCCGGAGGTATTCGCCCTTGGATTCCAGCATATGTTTGCAATGTTCGGAGCTACCGTGCTGGTACCCGTTATCACCGGTCTTTCAGTATCCACAACTCTTCTATTCGCCGGTCTCGGCACCCTTCTTTTTCACCTGATATCCAAGAAAAAAGTACCTGCATTTTTAGGTTCATCCTTTGCTTTTCTGGCCGGCTATGCTGCAATTGCGCCAAACGGCGAAAAGGAACTGCTGCCTTACGCCTGCTTCGGTGTAGCGGTATCGGGTCTTCTGTACCTCGTCCTGGCAGGACTCTTCAAGGCTTTCGGAGCCAATAAGGTAATGAAATTCTTCCCACCTGTGGTTACAGGTCCGATAATCATTGCCATCGGACTGAACTTAAGCCAGTCCGCGATCGAGAACTGTTCCACCCACTGGTGGGTTGCACTTGTAGCCATAGCGATAATAGTGATCTGCAATATCTGGGGAAAGGGAATGATAAAGATCATTCCGATAATCTGCGGTGTGGCAGGATCGTATCTGGCAGCTGCCGCTGCGGGCATCATTGATTTCACCCCTGTTTTGGAAGCGCCCTGGATAGGTTTCCCTGTAGCCTGGGACCGCACGGTATTTTCATTATTTACCGGAGGAAATGCTGATTCCGCCCTTCTTATCACTGCGGTAGTCACTATCGTTCCCATTTCCTTTGCTACAATGATGGAACATATCGGAGACGTATCCGCCATTTCCTCCACTGTCGGCAAAAACTTTATCAAGGATCCGGGACTCCATCGAACCCTTACCGGTGACGGTCTGGCCACAACCCTTGCTTCCCTCTTCGGAGCACCTGCAAATACCACTTACGGTGAAAATACCGGAGTGCTTACGATAACAGAGGTCTATGACCCGAAGATCATACGTCTGGCTGCCATATTTGCCATCATCTTCTCATTCTGTCCCAAGTTCTCGGCAATAATAGAAGTTATGCCCGCTGCGACCATGGGCGGTATTTCACTTGTGCTCTATGGCATGATCTCTGCTGTCGGTGTCAGGAATATCGTTGAAACGAAAGTAGATTTCAGTAAAAGCCGCAATGTGATCATCGCGGCTCTTATCCTGGTTCTCTCCATCGGTATCAATTATTCTTCCCTGGGTGCCATTACCTTTGATCTGTTCGGGATGAACATCGCCTTCTCAGGTCTTGCTGTCGGCTCCTTCGTAGGAATAGTGCTGAACGCCATACTTCCGGAAAAAGATTATAAATTTGAAAATGACGAACCGAACTCCACCGGAGTGGAGTTCGAGATCGTTCAGGGTAAATCCTTAAGCGAGTGATACATCAGGCAAAGGGATTCTCATCCACGTACCTGTCTCCTTCGGGATGATTGTATCCGATCTCCTTCGGATCCACGCCGATATACTTCAATGCTTCGTAAAGGGACTTTCCATAGTGTCCGAACATTACGGCACCGTGGTGAGGATAGTTCTTTCCGATAAGCTCGTATCTGTAGAACCTGCCCATCTCCTTTATCGCGAATACACCTATGCCGCCGAAGGACTGTGTAGCAACGGGAAGTACTTCACCCTCTGCTGCATAAGCCCTGAGAACACAGTCAGCAGTAGACTGGAGGCGGTAGAAGGTGATATCTCCGGGATTGATGTCTCCCTCGATGGTTCCTTCACACCACTCTGCGGGATGGGTATTGGCCATGATCTTCTGATAATCAAGGTGTGCTCCATGTATCTTTGAGGAGCAGGTATTTCCGCAGTGGAATCCCATGAAGGTGTCGCTGTGCTTATAGTCGAACTTGCCTTCAATGCTCTCCTTATACATATCCTTCGGAACGGAATTGTTGATGTCCAGAAGGGTTACGGGCTCTCCGCTGATGCAGAGACCGATATACTCTGAAAGTGTTCCGTAAATATCAACCTCACAGGAAACGGGTATTCCTCTTCCGGTCAGGCGGCTGTTAACATAGCAGGGCACGAAACGGAACATATCCTGGAAGGCAGGCCAGCACTTGGTTGAAAGTGCCACATACTTCCTGTAACCCTTATGCTCCTCTACCCAGTCAAGAAGTGTGAGCTCATACTGAGCAAGCTTCGGAAGCATCTTGTTGTCGCCCAGCTCCCTGGTCATATCGGCAACCACTTCAGGGATCCTCTTGTCACCCTCATGCTTCTGGTATGACTCGAAAAGATCCAGCTCTGACTCTTCCTCTATCTCTATTCCCAGATTGTAAAGCTGCTTTATAGGAGCATTGCAGGCAAGGAAGTTTGCAGGACGGGGACCAAAGGATATGATCTTAAGCTCTGATAAACCTACAGCAACCCTTGCTATGGGCAGGAACTCGTGTATCATATCGGCACAGTCCTCAGCATCTCCCACGGGATATGAAGGTATCCAAGCCTTTGTGTTACGAAGGGCCAGATTGTAGCTTGCATTCAGCATTCCGCAGAAAGCATCGCCTCTTCCGGTTATTCCGAGAGTTCCCTTGGACTCCTCTGCTGCAGCGCAGAACATCTTCGGTCCGTCGAAATGCTTTGCAAGCAGTGTCTCGGATATTTCCGGACCAAAATTTCCAAGGTATACGCAGAGCGCATTACATTCATTTTTCTTGATGTCATTAAGAGCATCCACCATATCGGTCTCACTCTCAACGATGGTTACGGGGCACTCGTAGATATCATCTGCGCCGTACTTCTTCGTATATGCCTCAACAAGCGCTTTTCTCCTGTTTACAGCGAGAGGCGCAGGGAAGCAGTCTCTGGATACGGCAACAATGCCTACTTTGATCTTTGGGATATTGTTCATTGTGATTCTCCTTTTATTAATGTTTTTATAATGAATATCCTGTCATCCCATGGGCGTCGGCTCAAAGGATCTTAAGGTTCTTCACTTTGATCATACGATCTTCGGGAATACCGGCTTCAGCGCAGGATAAAGCGTCTTAAACTGCTGATATTTCTCTTCGTACTTTTTAACAAGTTCAGGTTCCGGTTCAATGGTCTCCTTTACCTTGACTATAGCCTTTGCCGCCTCTACCACATTTGCATATTCACCACAGGCTACCATGACGAGCATGGCACCTCCCATGCCGGGGCCCTCTTCGGATACGGGAACATCCACCTTCATATTCAGGATATTGGCGATCATCTTGCGTTCGATGGGGCTTCTTCCACCGCCTCCGCAGATCTTGGTGCGTTCCGGGTTCACTCCGATGGATCTGGCCGCTTCCACCATGTCTCTGGTAGCAAAAGCCATGCCTTCCATAACCGCCTGCATGATATCGTATCTCGTGGTATCTAATGTTATGCCGGTAAGGGTTCCTCTGGCATTGGGATCATTCCAGGGGCTTCTCTCACCCATAAGATAAGGCAGGAAGAATACATGGTTCTCGCCCAGATTCTTGTTCATTCCGCCCTCTTCTCCCGCATAGTCCTTGGTCTTCAGGATATCCTCCATCCACCACTTCTTCGTGCTGGCTGCGGAAAGCATGCATCCCATCAGATGGAAGGTTCCGTCTGCATGGTCAAAGGAGTGCAGTGCATTATTGGGGTCCACGCCGAACTTATCTGATGAAATAAATACGGTTCCGCTGGTACCGAGAGAAACATTACACATACCGTTGCCCACGGTTCCCGTGCCCACAGCTGCCGCAGCGTTGTCTCCGGCACCTGCAGCGATCACAACATCTGTTGACAGACCGCATTTATCAGCTATCTCTTTCTTTAAGGTTCCGACCTTCTCATAGCTCTCAAAGAGCTTCGGAAGCTGATCCTCGGTGATACCGCAGATCTTCAGCATCTCTGCTGACCACTTCCTGTTCTTTACGTCTAAAAGCAGCATACCAGAAGCATCGGAATAATCAGTGCAGAAGGTTCCGGACAGCTTATATGCCAAATAGTCCTTCGGCAGCATTATCTTCTTTATCTTCTTGAAATTCTCAGGCTCGTTTTTCTGCATCCAAAGGATCTTCGGAGCCGTGAAGCCTGCAAACGCTATGTTTGCTGTATATTCGGAAAGCTTGTCCTTTCCTATCTCATTATTCAGATAGTCCACCTCTGCGGTAGTACGGTTGTCATTCCAGAGGATAGCGGGACGGATAACGTTGTCATTCTCATCCAGGGCAACGAGACCGTGCATCTGTCCGCCGAAGCTGATACCCTTTACGTCAGCTTTGTTGATTCCCTCCGTGATCTCCTGCAGGGCTTCCATGGTCTTATCAAACCACTCCTCGGGAGCCTGCTCTGACCACCCGGGATGCGGAAACATAAGAGGATAATCCCTTGATACTGTCTTCTTTATCTCCCCCTTCTCATCGCAGAGAAGAAGCTTGACTGATGAGGTTCCAAGATCGATTCCAATATAAAGCATACCTTTCTCCTTTTTTCTTTTATAATAATGGCTCCGTATGAAAATACGGAGCCACGATCACATTTTTTTTCTCTTATTTTGTGCTGTTCTTTTTATCAGCCAGGATATCGAATACAACGGCTGCAAGAAGAACCACGCCCTTTACGACCTTCTGCCAGTCAGCATCAACGCCCATAAGTGACATACCGAGGTTTATAACACCGATAAGTGTAGCACCTATAACCATTCCGAATACATTTCCGGCTCCGCCGTATGCGGACACGCCGCCCACAACGCAGGCTGCGATGGCATCCATCTCGTAGTAGGTTCCGGCCTGTGAGTTCGCCGCCTGGCATCTTGCCGTTACGATGAAGGTTGTAATGGCTGTAAGGAAGGCCATATTAAGATAGGCGAGGAACATGATCTTCCTTGTGTCCACACCCGAAAGCCTTGTGGCCTCCGAATTACCGCCGATGGTATAGAAGTATCTGCCGAGTGTAGTCCTGGAAGTAATGAAATTGTAGATCAGGACTATAATAACCACCCAGACAAGAACCGTAGGGATGCCCCCTGCCAGCGCCAGCTTATATGCAATGAGCATTATAGCCGCTACGGAGAGAACGCACTTTATTACAAGCGCTGCCATAGATTCCACTTCATAGCCCTTCTTTACCTTATTGGCTCTGCCCATAAAGGAAGTTACAACAACGATCACACAGGCAACGACACCGACTATGATACATACCATATTCATCTTGTTCACGGCTGTGGGAAGGATCTTTCCGGAGAATATACCGAGGAAATCCTTCTTTGCAGCGAGTGAAATACTGCCTGTAGTACTGTTGGCACTGAGGAGCGCTGTTCCCCAGCCTCTGAATGCCAGATAACCAGCCAGTGTAGCGATCCAGGGAGGAATATTTACATAGGCTATAAGATATCCAAGAGCACACCCGTAAACAATACCTATAAGAAGCATTATAACGATCGACACTCCGGGGTTCATCTGCTTAACCGTCATAAGTATTCCGCCGACAGCTCCAAGGAAACATACAAAGGAACCGCAGGAAAGGTCTATGTTACCGCCGGTTAACATACACATCAGCATTCCGGCCGCCAGAACGAATACATAAGCATTCTGCGTTATCAGCGCGTTAAAGTTCATAGGCTGGAACATCTGTCCGCTTGTCATAACAGTGAAAAAGATATACACCAGGACAAGGACTATCAGCATCGCATTTTTCTTTAATACACTTGCAATATTATTATTTGCCATGACTTCCTCCTCCCTTACTTTTTCTTCTTATTTGACAATACGTCAAAGACAATAGCAACTAATACGACAATACCTTTTACTACCTTCTGGTAGTTGGCTTCCACACCCATGATACTCATACCCATGTTGATGACACCCATGAGAAGAGCACCGATAACGATACCGAATACATTTCCTTCACCGCCGTAAGCGCTTGCTCCGCCGATAAAGCAGGCTGCGATGGCATCCATTTCATAGCCCTGTCCGAAGGTGGGCTGAGCCTGGGTTGCTCTGGCAACCGTCAGGATACCGCCGAGACCTGACATGAGACCCATGTTCACATAGGCAAAGAAGTAAACCTTCCGGGAATCGATACCGGAAAGATTTGTAGCCTTTTCATTTCCGCCGACCGCATAGAGATAACGGCCCATTGTGGTATTGCTGGTGATATATGCGTATGCAAGCAGTACAACGCCGATCCATATCAGGGATGTGGGTATTCCCTTGTACTGTGCCAGCTTGAAGAAGAACCAGATAACAGCCGCAGCCATGATAACAAGCTTTACAATATCTGCGGAAGCAGGTCCTACACTGTAGCCCGCCTTTTTAGCATCCATTCTTCTCTTGAATACGAGAAGCGCATATATAACAACAATCAGCACTCCTGCAAGTACACAGATCATATTGATGTCCCCGCCGCCGAAGAAATCGGGGATGTAGCAGTCAGCTCCGCCGCCGAAGACATTCAGGAAAGCGGTGTTATCGATACCTACCGTGTAACCCTGAAGAACTATATTGGAAAATCCTCTGAAGGCGTACATGCCGGCAAGTGTGGCAATAAAAGGCGGCACTTTCACATAGGCGATCCAGTAGCCCTGCCATGCGCCGACCAGGATTCCTCCGACCAGCATCACTATAACCGCAAGAACCCAGTTAATATCCTTATCCATCATTACAGCTCCGATACCGCCCACAAAGCAGACAACGGAACCGCAGGCCAGATCGATGTTACCACCGGTCAGGATACAAAGGAGCATACCTGCCGAAAGAACGAATACATATGCGTTCTGTGAAATAAGGTTATTTACATTCTGCGCCAGCAGCATCTTTCCGCCCGTTACAACGTTGAAGAAGATAATGATCACGATAAGGGCGATTACCATTGTATATTTTTTCAAAACATCTTTAATGTTTATACTCATGTTATTCACCCCTTCCCTGATTGTAAAATGCTGGACATTATAAGTTCCTGGGAAGCTTCTTCTGCATTAAGCTCACCGACAAATTTACCTTCGTTCATTATATAGATCCTGTCGCTCATGCCGAGAACCTCCGGGAGTTCAGAAGAGATCATCACTACCGACTTTCCGGCTCTGACCAGATCATTAATGATGCAGTAGATTTCGTATTTCGCTCCTACGTCGATACCTCTGGTAGGCTCGTCCAGGATAAGAATATCGGGATTTGTAAACATCCACTTGGCAAGGAGCACCTTCTGCTGGTTTCCTCCGGACAGATTTCCCACATTCTGTTCTACCGTCGGTGTCTTGGTATTCAGCTTATTCTTATACTCCTCGGCAACCTGGTATTCCTTATCCTTGTCTATGATTCCCTTTTCGCTGACATCCTTCATATTTGCAAGCGAAGTATTTACCTTGATGGAATTTGTAAGCACAAGTCCGTTGCCTTTTCTGTCCTCGGTAACATACGCAAGACGTGCATCAATGGCAGCTCTGGGATTCTTCAGTTCAACAACTTTTCCATTTATTTTCAAGGTTCCTGTTATCGTGGAACCATATGATTTTCCGAAAATACTCATGGCAAGCTCTGTACGGCCTGCTCCCATCAGTCCGTAGATACCTACAACCTCACCCTTTCTAACGTTGAGATTGACATTATCCACAACCTTTCTTTCAGTATAAAGAGGATGATAAACAGTCCAGTCTGTCACCTCCATATTGATATCACCCTTTTCTATCGCCTCTCTCTTCGGGAAACGGTTGGTGATCTCACGTCCTACCATTCCGCGGATGATCCTGTCTTCATTGATCTCCATGTTATGGCAGTCCAGTGTTTCTACAGTTGATCCGTCACGGATAACGGTGATCTTGTCCGCAACATAGACAACTTCATTTAATTTGTGGGAAATGATGATCATTGTCATTCCCTGCTTCTTGAATTCCAGCATGAGATCAAGAAGCGCCCTTGAATCCGTCTCGTTAAGGGAAGATGTAGGCTCATCCAGGATAAGAAGCTTAGCATTCTTTGCAAGTGCTTTTGCAATCTCAACCAGCTGCTGCTTACCTGTTCCTATATCTTTGATAAGTACCCTTGAAGATTCGGACAGGCCGACCATCTTCAGATACTTGTCGGCTTCGCCGTATGTTTCATTCCAGTTAATCGCGTTCTTTTTTCCTCTTTCATTTCCGAGGAACATGTTTTCACCAATGGACATCTGGGGTACAAGCGCCAGCTCCTGATGTATGATTACGATCCCCTTTTCCTCAGAATCCTTTATCTTCTGGAACTTGCAAACTTCACCGTTGTAAATGATGTCACCTTCATAAGTTCCGTACGGATATATTCCGCTGAGGACATTCATCAGCGTAGATTTTCCGGCTCCGTTCTCTCCGACCAGAGCGTGGATCTCGCCCTCCTCAACCGAAAGGTTCACGTTATCCAAAGCCTTTACGCCGGGGAAGGTTTTTGTAATGTGATCCATTTTCAGCAATTCTTTTGCCAAAGTAAATTCCCTCCTCTATACCTTTACCATTTAGCTGCTTTCATAAATTAAATCTGGGACGGGCTAAGCCCGCCCCAGATAAATACTGCTTTAATTTGAGCTGTAACTCTTAATTACTTAAGCTGATCCTCTGTGTAGTAACCGGAGTCGATCAGAAGTTCCTTATAGTTGTTTGCATCTGCAAATACAGGCTCGCAAAGGTATGAAGGAACAGTTATAACGTTGTTGTTGTAGGTCTCGGTATCGTTAACGTCAACAGTCTGTCCGCTAAGGATCTGTCCAACCATCTTAACAACCTGGCTTGCAAGAGTACGTGTATCCTTGAATACTGACATTGACTGCTTGCCTGCGATCATGTTCTTGGTGTTCTCGATATCACAGTCCTGACCGGTGATGATGGGATACTTGCCCTTATAGTTAGCTGCAAGAGCGTTCTCAACACCCATAGCTGTTGAGTCGTTTGAGCAAAGCCATACATCGAGGTCTGTTCCGTCTGCATAGTATGAAGAAAGGATGTTCTCTGCTCTGGACTGAGCTACATCGGTTCCCCATGTAGGAGTTGCAACGTCTTCGAACTTGGTCTGTCCGGACTTAACAACAAGCTTTCCGCTGTCGATGTACTCTTTAAGAACATCATATGCGCCGTTGAAGAAGAAGCCTGCGTTGTTGTCACCGGGATCACCTGCTGTGAACTCGATGTTGAAAGGTCCTGCAGCGTTGTCAAGATCAAGCTGCTCTTTTACATATGTGCCCTGAACTACACCAACCTTGTAGTTATCGAAGGTTGCATAGTAGGAAACTGCATCAGAATCCATAAGAAGACGGTCATAAGCGATAACAGGGATTCCTGCTTCCTTAGCCATGTCAAGAGCCTCACCAAGTGAAGATCCCTCGATAGCTGCTATAACGAGAACTGTGCATCCACCGCTTATCATGTTCTCAACCTGTGAAAGCTGAGTCTGAACGTCGTTGTTTGCATACTGAAGATCAACTTCATATCCGGCAGCCTTCAGATCCTTCTCCATGTTGGCACCGTCCTGGTTCCATCTCTGAAGATCCTTGGTCGGCATTGAAACGCCAACCTTTCCGCCTTCTGCGGGTGCTGCTGCTTCTGTTGCAGGTGCTTCAGCTGCAGGTGCTTCTGCTGCAGGCTCCTCAGCCTTCTCCTCAGCTGCAGGTGCTTCTGCTGCAGGTGCTTCTGCCGCAGGTGCTGCTGCATCAGCTGCAGGTGCTGCTGTACTTCCGCCGCAGGCTGCAAGTGAGAATGTCATTGCACCGGCAAGCAGAACTGCCAATAACTTCTTTGCCATAATAATTTCCTCCTCTTTTAGTAAATAAATTAGTTTGGCCTTTTCGCTCCAGAAAAGAATTTTTTATAAAACTATTTTCTAAAGCAACTTTTGTAAAGCTCTTTTATAATATTGCTTATCAGCAATATTGTCAATAACCTTTACGTGTTTTTTTTGCATTTAGTGATTTTTAATAAAAACACGTTTCCCAATCTGTGGGATATTCCTAAGACAACTTTTTATGTCGTATTTCAGTTATATTTTTTCAATGTAGTCGTTTGCGAAATGCCAGGCTATTCCCATAAGTCCGGCCTTTCTGGGGAACCTTCCGAGCTTGACGAAATCCGTGCCGTCATCGAAGGAATTCATTTCCCTCACATACTTTTTAAGCTCAGGCAGGTATTCCTTTAAGTACTCTGATACAAAGCCGCCCAGCACTATGTCGCAGTCAAATATCATTCTGATATTGCTGATACCGATGGCGAGGTGCTTCAGCACATCATCCCAGAGAGCCTGGGAAGCCGGATCTCCTTTATGTACCAGATCAAAGAACTCCTCTATGGTCTTTCCTATATCCATGCTGAATCTCATGGCGCTGCAGTATGCTTCGAGACATCCTCTCTTGCCGCAGTTGCACATAAGACCGTCGGGCTGTACACACATATGACCGAACTCACCGCTTCTGTGATTCATGCCTGCGTATGTCTTTCCGTTTATGAAGAAAGCTCCGCCAACTCCGTTTTCCAGAAGGATATATACGAAGCCGTTCTTTCTCTCCCGGGGGCTCATGGCCAGCCATTCCGCATATCCTGCACAGTTTCCGTCATTTTCAATGTATACGGTGTACGGTTTGCAGCTCTCCCTTAAGCTGTCAAGGCTTATATTTTTAAGCTTCATGCTGGGTGAGAGCAGAACCTTGTCCTCTGTTTTGTTCAGCACTCCGGGAATGGTTATTCCCACGCCGAGGATCCTGGATTTATTGAGGTTGTTTTCCTCAATGAAAGCCTCCAGCTCCTTCTTTATCTCATTTCCCAGATCCATGGCGACTATGCCTTCTTTACGCAAACTCTTCTCTGCAAGCTGGTTCAGCTTCAGATCCGAGGCAAGGAAATGTATGTGGTTTGTAGTAATGGAAACTCCAATGGAAAAGCGGCTGTCGTTCTCCACCATATAGCCTACAGGAGGTCTGCCCCCTGTGGAAGATTGGGTTTCACCAGCTCTGATAAGCCCTGCCTCCATAAGCTCCGATACATTGTGATGTATCGTGGGAAGAGACAGATTCAGATCAATTGACATAGCCTGTTTACTGACAGGCTCCTCAGAATTATATATATACCTGAATACTCTGTTCCTGGTTTTTCTGCGGCGCTCCGTGGCCGTGGGTTCCAAAGTTTTCATTACAAACGTCCCTGACTTCATGCAAAAGAGTACTGTTTAGAGCATCACTTTTGCAAAATAGATTTATTAAACCTCTTTACTATATCTGCAAATTTTCTTAAAGTCAAGAACATTTTTAAATGACCTTTGGTAAATTTATCTATTAAGTTAAAATAGCTGCAGTAAAAACCTGGCTGATACGCCGGGTCTTTAAGAATCACTGTATTAATGAAGGGATTCAAGCTCACCCATAAAGATCCTTTCCAGAACCCCGCATATACTGGCAGAAGACAGATCCTCGTCATACAGCTCTGACTTGATGAGATTCAGCTTTCTGTATCCCCTGAACATCATCCTGTCATTGGCTATTTCCTTGCAGTATTCCACAAACCTGTCCGGAATAAAACAGCCGTCATGTCCCATAATGAAATTTATATTCCTGGTATAATTAACGGCATTTGTAATGGCAACTGCGAATTTCTCCGAAGCTTCACTGAATATCTTATCAAATTCCTCAGGACCTTCATCTTTGTATTTAAGGCAGAACTCCTTAAAGGACAGATCTTCTCCGGTCTTTTCGCGAAATTCCTTTTCCAGCCTCAGGGTGGAGATATAGGTCTCGAGGCAGCCTCTCCTGCCGCAGCTGCATACCGGACCGTTTATATCAATGCTGGTATGTCCCACTTCACTGTTGAATTTCTGCTCACTGCGGTATATCTTTCCATCTACGATCATACCGGATCCCACGCCCCAGGATATCCCCACAAAAGCAAACTGGTTCATATTCCTGCCCGCCCCGAAATAATGCTCTGCCAGGGCTGCACAGTCATATTCGTGTTCCACGATGACAGGAAGATCATATCTGTTCTTAAGTGTCCCCAGAACGTTTATTTCATGCATACCATAGAAATTAGGCGGATCCAGTATATACCCCCGTTCCAGATCCGTAGGTCCCACAACACCTGCGCTTATGGCGATTATCTTTTCCTTCCGGTATTTTTCAAGGATCCCGTCCGTTATCTCAAAGATCTTCCGGAACAGTTTATCCTGATCCCCGTCCGACACACAGAAGCTCTCCTTTTCAAGCGGCTTCATGCTCATATCGCAGAGCGATACACCGCAGGATCTTCTGGAAATATGGATACCAATTACCTTCGGCGCCCCGGGCGACAGCTGCAGAATAATGGGATTACGTCCCTTGCCGCTGATCTTCTGGGTTTCCTTTTCTTCAATGATGCCCTCACTTATGAATTCACTGACCACATTTGACGCAGCCATCTTTGAAAGTCCGGTCTTCCTGGCGAGGTCTATCCTTGATGTACATTTACCCGTGGCAAGAAGGCGGAGAATGGTACCGCGGTTCCTGTGCTTTAATGATGTATTGTTATATCCTGTATTAGCCAATCTGACCCTCTTCTGAATATGTTAGGTATGATACAGTTTCTTTGAATGATATCTGGGCTCGCAGGTGAGATTCACTCCGAGCTTTTTAAATATGCCCACATCCACCTGGGAAAGGATGACAGAGGAATGTACCTCCAGTCCCGCGATCTTCGGCAGCTGCTCATAGGCTTTTCTCGCCGCATCATTTGTGAGCGCTTCTATTGACAGGGCTATCAGAATCTCATCTATATGGAGCAGGGGATTGTGATTGCCGAGATATTTTACCTTCAGCTCCATAATAGGTTCTATCACGGAGGGCGAAATAAGCTCTATGGGATCATCGATATCCGCAAGGTATTTTAATGCATTCAGTATCATGGCACTGGATGCCCCGAGCAGCGGAGAGGTCTTTCCGGTTATAATGGTACCGTCGCCCATCTGCATTGCCGCTGCAGGACCTCCGGTCTCTTCACTCTTAATATTGGCCGCAGCCACCACCGGACGGTTGCCCACAGAAATCCCTGCCATCTCCATAAGGAGCTCTATCTTATGCACCGGGCCGTCGCCTTCGTTTCCTTTACGTTTTTCACACTGGGCAGTGAAATATCTCCTTATGATCTCCTGATTTGCTGCAGCGGAAACCGCATCATCATCCGTTATGCATAGTCCTGCCATATTAACGCCCATATCCGTAGGCGATTTATATGGGCTGGAACCATTGATCTTTTCAAACATGGTGCGGAGCACCGGGAATACCTCCACGTCCCTGTTGTAATTCACAACCGTCTTGCCATAGGCTTCGAGATGGAAGGGATCTATCATATTTACATCGTCGAGATCCGCGGTAGCCGCTTCATAGGCCAGATTCACGGGATGATTAAGCGGCAGGTTCCAGATCGGGAAGGTTTCGAACTTGGAATAACCGGCTTTCACGCCCCTCTTTGCCTCATGATAGAGCTGGGAAAGGCAGGTTGCCATCTTTCCGCTTCCCGGGCCCGGAGCCGTAACCACCACCAGCGGTCTTTCGGTTTCTATATAATCATTCTTTCCGTATCCCTCGTCACTGAGTATCAGAGGGATATTTGAAGGATAGCCCGGTATCACATAGTGACGGTATACCTTTACTCCCAGAGCCTTCAGCTTCTTTTCATAAGCAACAGCCGAGGACTGTCCGGCAAACTGGGTCATGACGACCGATCCGACATAGAGTCCGTTATTTGTGAAAGCATCCACCAGCCGGAGGAGATCCATGTCATAGGTGATGCCTATATCTCCCCGCACCTTGTTCTTTTCTATATCTCCGGCATTTATCGCGATTATTATCTCAGTCTGATCCCGGAGCTTCTTCAGCATCCTGATCTTTGAATCGGGATGAAAACCGGGCAGCACCCTGGACGCATGGAAATCGTCAAAGAGCTTGCCCCCGAATTCCAGATACAGCTTTCCGCCGAACTGGCCTATTCTCTCCGCTATATGTTCCGACTGTATCTTCAGATATTTGTCGTTGTCAAAACCCGTTTTCTGCATTTTCTATCCTTTCGTCTATTGTCTATTCTTTCCCGTTCCAGCAGTAGGTGCACAGATCGCAGGGTTTCAGCCCCACAGCCTCTGTCATGTCATCCAGCCTGTGATAGTGGAGGGTGGTAAATTTCAGCTGCTGTCTGATATCCTCCAGCATGGCTGCATACTCGCTGCTTTCCGGATCCGCATATTTATCCAGCACCTCCGGAGCGGGATCCGAACTCCCCTCCAGCTTCTCAATGACCCTTCTGGTGATCAGCTCCATCTCCGAATTGGATCTGCTGAAATTCAGATATTTGCATCCGAAGATAAGCGGCGGACAGGCGGGCCTGATATGCACTTCCGCAGCGCCGTTATTAAAGAGATATTCCGTAGTTTCCCTTAACTGCGTTCCCCGGACAATGGAATCGTCTATCAGAAGGAGGCTCTTATCCCTGATAAGCTCCTGCACCGGTATCAGCTTCATCTTCGCGATGAGATTCCTCTTGCTCTGATGTGTGGGCATAAATGAACGGGGCCAGGTAGGCGTATATTTCACAAAGGGTCTTCCGTAGTTTATGCCGGATTCATTGGAGTATCCTATAGCGTGCGCGACTCCTGAGTCCGGAACCCCTGCCACCACATCGGGACTGATGCCTCTGTCCCTGTCCCTTCGCGCCAGGGCGGCTCCGCAGTTATATCGTATCTTTTCCACATTCAGCCCTTCATAGGTTGACGCCGGAAAACCATAGTAGATCCAGAGGAAGGTGCATATCTTCATTTTATCTAAAGCCGCTTCCTTAACCTCATATCCGTCGGGGGTAATGAAGACTATCTCTCCCGGTCCCAGCTCGTATTCATGGCTGTAGCCCAGATTCAGAAAGGAGAAGGATTCAAAGCAGACACAGTGGGCACCCTCCTTCTTTCCTATCTCCACCGGAGTTCTGCCGAAACGGTCTCTGGCGGCATAAATACCTTTTTCCGTCATTATCAGGATGGTCATTGATCCCTTTATGATCTCCTGGGCATAGCGTATTCCCTCGGTAATGGTATCCTTCTGGTTAATGAGCGCCGCCGTAAGCTCTGTGGGATTGATATCCCCTCCGCTCATTTCTAGGAAATGCGCATGATTATTCCTGAAGGTCAGTTTTTCCAGTTCATCGATATTATTTATCTTTCCTACGGTTGTTATGGAATAAGTGCCGTGATGTGAGCGGACTATAAGAGGCTGGGGTTCAAAATCACTTATACAGCCGATGCCGAGATTACCCTTCATCTTCTGTATATCGCCGTCGAATTTCGGACGGAAATAGGAATTCTCTATATTGTGGATCGCCCGGTTAAAGCCCTCCTCTCTGCCGTAAACCGCCATTCCCGCTCTTCTGGTTCCGAGATGGGAATGGTAATCCGTCCCGTAAAACAGGTCGAAAACACAGTCTTCATGAGATGCCACTCCGAAAAAACCACCCATATTGTTTGCATTATCCTTTCATAACAGTGATCCGGCGCTTTTGACGTCCGAATCATTTTAAGCAACGGAATTATGATACCATAAAAAAGGAAAAGACCCAACCCGGTATTACCGGAGCTGAGTCTCTTACTGTCATTTTTTCAGCATTATCCCTTCACGCCGCCCAGGGTAACTCCTCCCACAATGAACTTGGAAAGAACGAGATAAACCAGGATAACAGGGAAGATGGAAAATGCGATCATCATATAAACCTGTCCCATATCGAACTTCAGCCAGTCGGCGCTTCGAAGCTGGGCTATCAGAATGGGAAGTGTCTTCTTTGTATCCGTATGCAGTACCAGTGCAGGTGTGAAGTAGTTGTTCCAGCTGTATACGAAGCTGAATATAGCCTGCACGGCTATTGCCGGTTTCATAAGCGGCACCACTATCTGATTAAAGGTTCTGAACTCTCCCGCACCGTCAATACGCGCCGCCTCTATCAGAGACAGGGGAAGCATGGAGTCCATATACTGCTTCATATAGAAGAATACAGCAGGTGAAGCTATAGACGGAATTATCAGCGGGATAAAGCTGTCATCCAGATTCATCCTGCCTATCAACTGCAGGAAACCAAGTGCCGTAACCTGTGTAGGTATCATCATAACCATAAGGATAAAGGCAAACATGAACTTCTTTAACCTGAACTCATAAGCATGGATCGCATAAGCGGTCATTGTTGAAAAATAAGTACTGAGGGCAGCTGCGCATGTTGCGATGAAGAAGGAATTAAAGAGTCCGTTAAATACCGGAAGGGTTCCATTCTTCAGGCTGTTCCAGTTTTCAATAAGGTATGCACCCGGCAGGGCAGCAAAACCCGACTTCAATTCGGAATTTGACCTGGTGGCATTGATAAAGAGCACATAAAACCAGAACAGGCAGAGGAATGATGCCAGTATCAGTACCAAATATGCAATGAATCTCCTTGCATGGACGGAGGTTCCGTTTTCTTTATGCCGTATTACATTTGATTCAGCCATTCTCTTCACCTCCCTCACTTTTCGCTCTTAGAGCTTGAAAATGCAAACACCAGGTAGCTTAAGATCGCAGTAACTATAAACATGAATACCGATACAGCACCGCCGAGACCAAAATTCTTGCTGTACAGATGCTTATTGAGATACATGACAAGCGTCATTGTGGAACGCATGGGATCTCCGGTTCCGTTGGTAAATATCTGCGGAACATCAAACATCTGCAGGCCTCCGATAAGGGATGTTATCATGACGTAGATCAGTATCGGCTTCAGCAGGGGCATTGTTATCTTAAAGAAAACCTGACCGGCAGTAGCGCCGTCAACCTGTGCCGCCTCAAAGAGTGCGGGATCTATGCCCAGCATTCCTGCCATCAGAAGAATAGTCGTGTTTCCAAACCACATTATACAGTTCATGAACGCTATAAGGCAGCGTACTGACCAGACATGGGACATGAAAACGAAAGGTTCCGAAATAAAACCCATCTGCATAAGCATGGCATTAATGGGGCCGCCTTCCGCAAACAGGGTAAAGAACAGCATTGAAAAGGCGGATGCCATGATAAGATTCGGAAGATATATCACGGTCTTGAAAAATGTCTGGAATTTAAGTCTGAGGGAAGGATCCGTAAACCATGCGGCGAGCAGCAGCGAAATGAGTATCTGCGGCACAAAGCCCATAGCCCACATGATCATGGTATTGCAGAAATAAGTGGGAAGATCTCCGTTTGTGATTATCGTCACATAGTTTTGTATTCCCACAAAATTCGGTCCTATCTGCATCAGGCCCGATCTGTAATTCTCAAAAAAAGAATTGTATATGGTTGATACCATGGGTATCATCTGAAATACCACATAAACTACAACAAAGGGAATAAGGAATATATATCCCCATTTATTATAACTTACTACCTTGCTCTTCTTCATAGCCGTTCCCTTCCTCATTATTGAGAGTCACGCCGCTGCAGAAGCAGCGGCGCGGTTCTAATCTTATCACTCGGCTGTAAGCTCAGGATACTTCTCAACTATAGCCTTCTTGAACATATCAAGTGCCTCGTCAAGAGAAGCATTTCCGTCATAGTAGTTCTTCATAGCGTGCTGCAGCTCTTCATTACATCCCTGATCATATGCGCTCTGGTTTGAAAGATCACATTTCTCAGCTCCTGCGCAGAAGAGTGACAGAGGGTTCTGTCCGCCAAGTACGGCAAATGCGTATGCATCATCGGTAGATGCTTTTTCCATAGCGGGCTTATTGTTAACGAAATCACTGTCCTTGGCAACTATGTCAAGCATGATATCCTCGTTGGCTGTAAGCTGCTTCATGATGTCGCAAACAAGAGTCTTGTTGTCTGTTCCTGCACATCCACAGATCCAGGTTCCGCCCCAGAAGAAGCCCTGAGGTCCTTCGGTAGCTCCCCAGCCGCCTGCATTGGCAATGGAGCCTTCCTCGTCAGCTGCCATACAGAAATTGATGAGCCATGCGGGTCCGAAGTAGCAGAATACCTTTCCGTCGGGATAGAAGCCCTTGCTCCAGTCATCACTCCAGAGATCGTTTGTGGTTCCTACTTCTCCGGCGTCATTCATTCTCTTTGTGATATCGATCCAGTTCTTCAGGCTGTCATCTATAACAACCTTTCCATCCTGTACCCACTTGCCGGAAACATTGTTTGAGAATACACGATAGGAGTCATTAACGGAAGAAACCATATAGTATCCGGCGGCCTTCATCTGCTCTGCTGTCTTTTCGAAGGTTGCCCAGTCAGCAACTGCCTTCTGTACCTCAGCAGGATCATCGGATCCGAGAACTTCCTTTGCAACTTCTCTGTTATAGATAAGTGCTCCGGGACAGCCCTGCCACGAAAGGCCCTTCAGCACTCCCTTGGAATCAGTCATAACGTCCTGTGTATATTTGTACTGGTTTTTCAGATCATCATCCGTAATTCCTAAATCCTTTACGGGAACCGCATAGTCTGTATCAACATACTTAAGTGCATAGTCAGCTTCCACAAGGAACATATCAATCTTGTCATCAGCCGCTGCTTTATCCTGTTTAAGAAGGGTCTCATCCAGATTGTTCTGGTATGCGTTATCCTGGTTAGGAGTTATATTCCACTTAACAGTTACATCTCCGATCTTACCTGTGGTCGAATCTGTCTCCTCATATCCGGGATAGTGGTCTGTTACCCTTGACTTGAATTCTTCATTCCAGCAGTAGATGTTGAGAACCTTTCCTCCGTCGCTTACCGCTGAAGCTGATGAACCTCCCGCACCGCCGCAGGCAGTGAGAAGACCTGCTGTCATTGTTACAGAAAGTAATGCCGCCATTATCTTCTTTTTCATAACTTGAATACCTCCTTGGATTAAACCTTTTTTTTGCATTTATTTATTTAAAATCGGTTCTCAGCCGATCTTAAACCTTTACGATATCTTTCTGACCGTGCCTCCGGTCTCCAGATTTCCTTCAACCACCACCTGCTCTATGAGAGTGGCCTTGGGGTTATTGATCATGTCTATCAGCCGTTCTGCCGCTTCCCTTCCGATCTTCTCCGTATCCTGTGCCACGGTGGTGAGCTGGGGAATGACCCTGGCAGCTATCTCGGTTCCGTCATAACCTGCAATTGAAATATCCTCCGGGATCTGCAGTCCCTTTTCCCTTATGGCGTTCATACCGCCGAAGGACGATACATCATCCGGGAAAAGTATGCATGTGGGCGGATCCGGCAGCTCCAGCAGCTTCCTCGTGGCTCTGTAAGCCGCTTCGGAATCCCTGTAGGGCGAGGCGATCACGTATTCATCAGGGATCGTAAGCCCGAAACCCTGCAGAGTCTTATAAAAGCTTGCCAGCCTTGCCTGTGTCACGGAAGACTCCAGTCCGTGTATATACGCTATCTTCCGGTGTCCCATCTTATAAATATATGTGACCAGATCCTTTATGCCTTTTGCATTGTCCGAAACTATGGCGATCCTGTTGTAAAAGATATGGTCTATGGTAACTACCGGTATACTGCTGTTTATCAGCTCGTCGACCTGGGGATCAAAGAAATCCACACAGGCTATCACTACTCCGTCAAAGCCCCTGTACATGGCGTGTGCCAGGTAGGTCATATTGTCCGACCGGCTCTTATCCGCATTTATAAAAGTGATGTCAAATCCGTTCTGTTCTGCGTATCTCTTGAAGCTGTCCAGCACATGGGAAAAATAGTCATGGGTAAGTCCGCTGTTAGCCTCATCTACAAAAAGGACTCCTATGTTATTGGATCTTTTTGTCTTCAGCGCCTGAGCTGCGGCATTCGGATGGTAACCAAGTTTCTCGGCAACCCTTCTGATATTCTCCTTGGTATCCTGCCCGATATCGCTGTGGTCGTTCAGCGCCTTGGAAACTGTCGCTATGGATACTCCGCAAGCCCTGGATATATCTTTTAATGAAACGGCGTTTCTTGCCATTGTCTCCTCTTTTAGATAAATACCTGTTCCTTAATCGTTTTCGAATATAAATCGCCATAATGCTGTCTATATGGCCGGTGTTTTTTCTAAAACGTTTTCGTAACCTAATCGTACTACCCATTCGCCAAAAAAGCAAGTCCTATTATGTATATTTTACCAAAAAAGCACCTGATATCTACAACTTTGGGAGATTTTGACGAAAGCCATTCGCATTTTACGAAAATTTTTTCGTTATTTTTATGAGAATTGCTCAAAAATACGAAAATTTAACTTAAAAAGCAGCCTGAAAAAGGCTGCTAAAAACACTGATACCCGACGATAAAGGGGAGAATTAAGGTCGTCGGGTATCTGAAAATATGAGGGTAGAAGTTGCAAATCAACAACTCTTAGGGCAGTTTAACATTTTATTCCGTTTCTGTCAACGAAAATCACAATATTTTGTGATAAGAAAGATTAAAAAACACTATATATGCTATTTTCGCGCGGAAATCCTTATTTCCTGATCCTGGTGCCGTTCTTTCCGGCTATGGCGTCCTCTATGGCCTCGATACTTGTTATCAGCACCTCTGCATCTGTTCTTTCCTCTAAAAAGTCGAGAGCCGCCTGGATCTTGGGTTTCATGGTTCCCTCTTCGAACTGGCCTTCTTCCATCAGCCTCTCTGCTTCGGCTGCGCTGAGTTCCGGCAGTGATTCCTCATCTTCCCGGCCGAAATTCTTTTTAACGCTGTCAACGCCGGTAAGGATTATCAGCATGTCTGCCTGAAGCTTCTTCGCAAGAAGAGATGCTATGCTGTCCTTTTCAATAACCGCGCTGGCCCCCTTCAGTTCACAGTTCTGCTCTATCACGGGGATGCCGCCGCCTCCTGCTGCTATGACTATCATTCCTGCATCATAAAGCGTCCGTATGGCGTCTATCTCCACTATTTCCAAGGGTTTCGGCGTTGCCACTACCCGGAGATATCCCTTCCCGGGGTCTTCCTTTGTGAAATTCCCCTTTCTCTCTTCCATAGCCGCTTCTTCAGCGGTCATATGCCTGCCTATCACCTTTGCGGGATGATAGAAGGCATCATCATAGGGATCCACCGTAACCTGGGTCAGAACCGTTGCCACGTTTCTGCTTATACCTTTTTTCAGCAGTTCCCCCTTCAGGGAATTCTGCAGGTCATAACCCACATAGCCCTGGCTCATTGCCGAGCATACACACATTGCCGCCGGTGAATAATCTGGATATATCCTCCGGAGTTCTGTCATGGCCTTATGTATCATGGAAACCTGCGGTCCGTTGGAATGGGTGATCGCGAGGTCATATCCCTCTTCCGCCAGATCTGCCAGTGCGTGGGCAGTGAGTTTTACCTGATCCCACTGTTCTGCTGTTGTGTAGCCCAATGCGTTGTGTCCCAGGGACACTACGGCACGCTTATTATTCATAACAATTTACCTCTTAACACGGGATGTGCAGCCGATATAAATGCCGCTTCGCGGTGCGGCTGCACAGGGTAGTACATTCCGCTATCGCGGAATATACTACAATTTCCATATATCCTTATTGTATTCCTCAATGGTTCGGTCGCTGGAGAAGAAGCCCGCTTTCGAAATATTGACGAGCATCATGCGGCGCCATTTCTCCCTGTCTTCATAGTCCTTAAAGATCCTGTCCTTTGCTTTGATATAGTCCTCC
>JAIKXV010000086.1 GCA_024683935.1 Lachnospiraceae bacterium
TATTCCCAAGGTCCCTTAAGGATTTAAGCGCATCTATCAGCCTGGAATTATCCCTCTGATGCAGGCCTATCGAAGGTTCGTCCAGGATATAGGCAACGCCGACAAGGCCGGAGCCTATCTGCGTCGCCAGTCTTATTCTCTGGGCCTCTCCGCCCGAAAGAGAAGCCGTTGCCCTGGAAAGGGTAAGATAATCCAATCCTACGTCTATCAGAAACTTTACCCGCGAACGGATCTCCTTGATTATACGTGCACCTATCATCTGCTGATATTCCGTAAGCTCAAGCCCCTCTATGAAATCCAGAAGAGCGGTAACACTAAGCGAGGTTACCTCGTGAATATTTTTATCCCCTATAGTCACCGCAAGAGAAGAGGCCTTAAGTCGCTGACCATGGCAGACCGGGCAGGGAGTGATCCTCATGTATTTTTCGTATTCAGCCTTCTGAGAATCGCTGAAGGTCTCCCTGTAACGCTGTTCGAGATTTTTGATAAGTCCCGGAAAAACCTCATCATAGACTCCCGTTGAGTATTTTCCCTTGTACGGCACCTTGACTACCGCTCCTCCGGTACCGTTTATGAACATGTTCCTGACACTGTCACTGAGTTCCCCATAAGGGGTATCCAGAGAAAATTTATATTTCCGGGCAAGGGCATTTAAAAGGGCGTTGGTAAAGCTGCCCTCCTTATTGGAAGACTGCCAGCCCGTAACCTGAACGCAGCCTTCATTGAACGAAAGACTTTTATCGGGTATAACAAGATCCTCGTCAAACTCCATGCTGTATCCCAGACCCGTACAAGCAGGGCAGGCGCCAAAGGGATTATTGAACGAAAAACTTCTGGGCTCTATCTCTTCTATATTTATCCCGCAGTCCGGGCAGGAAAAACTGTCCGAGAAATTGATGGGTTCCCCGTCCACAACATCCACTGTCAACAGCCCTTCCGAAAGCTTCAGCACGCTTTCTATCGAATCGGCCAGTCTTCGTTCTATGCCTTCCTTTACCACAAGCCTGTCTACAACGATCTCTATGTTATGCTTGATATTCTTATCCAGCTTTATTTCTTCCGAAAGTTCATACATATTGCCATCGACTCTTACTCTGGCATAGCCGTTTTTTCTGGCCCGCTCGAAGATCTTGGCGTGTTCTCCCTTTCTTCCCCGTACAACCGGAGCTTCCAGCATTATCTTTGTCCTCTCGGGAAGCTGCATGATGCGGTCCACCATCTGATCCACATTCTGCCGCTCTATGACCCTGCCGCAATTCGGACAGTGGGGCGTTCCCACACGGGCATAAAGAAGGCGGAAATAATCATATATCTCCGTGACCGTTCCGACGGTTGATCTGGGATTTCTGTTGGTGGATTTCTGATCGATGGATATTGCCGGAGGAAGTCCTTCTATGGAATCCACCTCGGGTTTTTCCATCTGCCCGAGGAACTGTCTGGCATAAGAAGACAGGGATTCCATATATCTTCTCTGACCCTCCGCATATATTGTGTCAAAGGCAAGCGAGGACTTTCCGGAACCGGAAAGCCCTGTAAGCACCACAAATTCATTTCTGGGTATGTCTATCGAGAGGTCTTTAAGGTTATGTACCTTTGCACCTCTTATCTTTATATATTTTTTTGCGTCTTTCAAAAGATTTCTCCGTTGTATCTGTTCTGAATAGCTTCTCTCCGTTTACTTATTGAGCAGCTTGTTTACCGCAGCATCGGTTCTGGAGCGCGTCCACTGGGTTACGGTGATCCCGCCCCGTTTTGTAGCTCTCGACATCAGATTAAATACCTGCTGAAGGTATTGGAGCGTCACCTTGCCGGAAAGCTTGGATTCTCCGCTTGTCCTGTCCTGGAAACCGTAGGGTATCTCCACAACCGTGGAATATTTCGACATTGCCAGGACCTCTATCATTATCTTCCAGCCCACGGGCTGAAGATCCGCCCCTTCAATGGCTTCTTTTCTGAACATGAACAGGCCGCTGGTGGGATCGGAGATTTTCCTGATACAAGGCAGGGCCAGTTTTCCTATCCAGCGTGCCACCCACGAAACAAATTTCCTGTACCAGTCCAGTCCCCCGTCATCTCCTCCGGGGATAAAACGGCTCGGTATACAAAAATCAAAACCGGACATCACCGCGGCATACATGGATCTTAATATTTCCGGCGGATGCTGCAGATCCGCGTCCATGCATGCAAGTATCTCTCCCTCGGAGAGTTCAAAGCCTTTGATCACGGCAGTTGCAAGGCCGGTCTCCCCTGTTCTGTGTTGAAATCTTATACGGGAATCCTTCAGCGACAACGCCTCCAGAACTTCCGGCGTATTATCCGTGCTGTCATCCACAAATATTATCTCATAATTTACGCCCTGAAGGGCCGCCTTTAGTCTGGCTGCCAGTTTTTCAACGTTTCCGGCCTCATTAAAGGTCGGCACAACTATAGAAAGCTTTTCCATCTTTTCCTTTCTGCCGTATTAGAGACGACACTCCTGCTTCATATCATAAACCTCTCATCAACAGGACACTATTATATTTGAAAGATTTTATTGTTTCAAGTTATTTTAATCCCCGTATCTCATTCAGGTTTTTCCTGAGGTCGGCTATCTTATCACGATATATGGCTGCGTTTTCAAAGTCCAGCTCCGCAGCCGCCTTCT
>JAIKXV010000104.1 GCA_024683935.1 Lachnospiraceae bacterium
GGTTTAAGGAACAGCTGGCACGCTGTACGAAGGTATATGATAAGGTCGGAGTGGTAGATCTCAGAAATGAGGAGACGATATATTCCGGCAACCGTTTCATGATATATGCGATGCATCCAGAGATTGAGATATCCGTGCATGTGGCCTGGGGATTTCAGAAGCAGAATACGGCTGTCATGATAGGCAAGTCCATAATCAACAAGAATTCAAAGATCAACATCGGAAATCTCTGCCTTGAATACGGCGGAGGCGGACACGCAAATGCGGGAACCTGCCAGAGACCCAATGATACGGTTGATTCGGAGCTTCCTGCAATTATAGACAGATTAAACGGAAAATAAAAAACTAAACGGAAAACATTAACGGAAAAAAAGATGCCAATAACAAAATACTTAGAGAAAAACGCTGTTGACTATGCGGAGGATATCGCTCTGGTAGAGCTTAATCCCGCCCGTACGGAAGACAGACGGATGACATGGAAGGAATTTGACCTTACTCAGACCGATCCCCAGGGACCTTACAGAAGAGAGATAACCTGGCACGTATTTAACGAAAAAGCCAACAGATTTGCCCATCTTCTAATGGAACGCGGAATAAAGAAGGGTGACAAGGTTGGAATATTGCTGATGAACTGCCTCGAGTGGCTGCCGATCTATTTTGGAATTTTAAAATGCGGGGCGATCGCAGTTCCTTTAAATTTCAGATACACTGCGGAAGAGATAGATTTCTGCGTGAACAAGGCCGATGTGGATATACTGGTATTCGGACCCGAGTTCATCGGCCGTGTGGAGACCATAGCCCACAAGATTTCCAGAGGGAGACTTCTTATCTTCGTCGGAGACAGCTGCCCGAGTTTTGCGGAAAGCTATAGCGAGCTTACAATGAACTGCTCTTCGCAGAATCCTGACATACCTGTTTCGGATGAGGATTTCGGAGCCATATATTTTTCGTCGGGAACCACGGGTTTTCCCAAGGCTATCCTGCACAGACACAGAGCACTGATGCATTCGGCCGCAGTTGAACAGAAGCATCACGGTCAGACCCGGGATGATGTGTTCCTGTGTATTCCGCCGCTTTACCATACCGGAGCGAAGATGCACTGGTTCGGGAGCCTTATTTCGGGATCAAAGGCGGTACTTCTAAAGGGGACAAAGCCTCAGGAAGTGCTTCAGGCCGTTTCCGAAGAAAAATGCACTATAGTTTGGCTGCTTGTTCCCTGGGCTCAGGATATACTGGATGCTCTGGATACGGGAGAGCTTAAGATATCCGATTACCGGCTTGAACAGTGGAGACTGATGCATATCGGAGCACAGCCGGTACCCAGATCGCTGGTACGCCACTGGAGGGATTATTTCCCGAAGCACGATTACGATACAAATTACGGACTTTCGGAATCCATAGGACCCGGCTGCGTGCATCTGGGTATAGAAAATATAGACCATGTGGGAGCGATAGGAGTTCCCGGCTATGGCTGGAAATGCAAGATAGTGGATCCGGAAAGGAAAGAGGTGGCAAAGGGAGAGGTCGGCGAGCTGGCTGTATACGGACCCGGAGTCATGGAGTGCTATTACAATGACAAAGTCGCCACGGATGAAGTGATGGACAGTGAGCACTGGCTGTATACGGGAGATATGGCCATGCAGGATGAAGAAGGTTTTTACTGGCTGGTGGACAGGAAAAAGGATGTCATCATTTCCGGCGGAGAAAATATCTATCCTGTACAGATCGAGGATTTTCTGCATGAGTTTGAGCCGGTAGATGATGTCGCGGTAATAGGACTTCCCGATAAGCGGCTCGGAGAAATATCGGCAGCGATAATAAAGCTTAAGAAGGGCTTTGAAGTAAGTGAAGAAGAGGTGGAAAAATTCTGTCAGGCTCTTCCGAAATACAAGAGGCCCAGAAAGATAATATTTGCTGATGTGCCCAGAAATGCCACAGGTAAGATCGAAAAGCCAAAGCTTCGGGAGATATACGGCGGAGAAAAGCTGGTTGAAAGGGAGAACAAAGCTTAAGGAAAGAGAAAAGAGATAAGGCTGTCACATTATAAATGAGACAGCCTTTGGTGACATTATGAATATCTTGATCACCGGCGCCAGAGGTTTTATCGGAAAAAATCTGGTTAGCCAGTTAAAAAACATAAGGGACGGCAAGGAGAGAAATTCCGTGCTCGGACCGGAGCTTAAGCTGATGGAGTACGATATTGACTCTGATCCGGCGGAATTGGAGAAATACTGCCGTGAAGCGGATTTTGTGTTTAATCTGGCCGGAGTTAACAGACCTCAGAACGAGACGGAATTCATGGAGGGGAATTTCGGCTTTGCCCAAAGGCTGCTGGAAGTACTTGAGGACAGCGGCAACAGATGTCCGGTAATGCTCTCGTCATCTATCCAGGCGGAACTGGATAATCCGTACGGAAAGAGTAAGAAGGCCGGAGAAGAGCTGTTTGAAGAATATGGCAGAAGAACCGGCAGCAAAATACTGATATACAGATTTCCAAATGTATTCGGCAAATGGTGCCGTCCGAATTATAATTCCGTCGTGGCCACGTTCTGCAATAATATAGCCAATGGTCTGTCTATACGGATAAATGATCCGGAGACAATGCTGAGGCTGGTATATATCGACGATGTTGTGGATGAACTGATATCGGCCGCCGCCGGAAAGGAACACAGGGATGATAACGGAAGATGTTTTGTCCCGGTGAGCTACGAGCTAAAGCTGGGAGTAGTGGCTGAGCTTATCCGATCCTTTGATGCGGACAGGGAGAAAGCCTGTATTCCCGATGTCGGGGACGACTTTACGAGGAAGCTGTATTCCACATATTTAAGCTATCTGCCGGAGAATAAGGTCAGCATTCCGCTGACCACGCGCAAAGATGAAAGAGGGAGCTTTACGGAGCTCATAAGATCCGCCGGCGGAGGGCAGATCTCGGTAAATATATCCGGGCCCGGAATTACCAAGGGGCAGCACTGGCATCACACCAAATGCGAGCGCTTTATCGTGGTCAGGGGACGGGCTCTGATAGAAGAGAGAAAGATAGACGGCGGCGAGGTCAGACGCTATGAGGTAAGCGGAGATGACCTTAGGATGGTGGAAATGCTGCCGGGTTATACGCATAATCTCATCAATCTTTCGGACACGGAGGAGCTGGTGACGCTGATCTGGGCAAATGAATGCTTCAACCCTGAAAAGGCCGATACTTTTGCGGAAAAAGTCTGATAAAGGATAAGATTTAAGGGGGTGGAGCCCTTGCTGGTTTACATAAAAATTTTTTGACGTTTTGACAAATTTGCCACTTCACAAAAGAGAAGTCATATCTTATAATCCTATATGTTGAGTACGAAAAATAATTAAAACACAATATGTAGTGGTTGGTGGAGGACGAAGTGAATATCATTAAAAGAAGCGGTCAGGAAGTTGTTTTTGACGGAACAAAGATAATAAACGCCGTAGAAAAAGCGAATAAAGAGGTACCCGAGCACGAGAGGCTCACGGCACAGCAGGTACGTGAACTTGAAAAGCATGTTGAGGATATCTGCGCGGAAATGGGCAGAGCCATGAGCGTTGAGGAGATACAGGATCTGGTGGAAAACGAGATAATGCGTGCCCAGAAGTTCGATGCTGCAAGAAAATATATCACCTATCGTTATACGAGAGGTCTGGTAAGGCATGCCAATACAACGGATAAGCAGATTCTTAGTCTTATCGAGAGGGATAACGAAGAGGTAAAGCAGGAAAATTCCAACAAGAATCCCATAGAGAATTCTGTGCAGAGGGATTATATGGCCGGAGAGGTCAGCAAGGACATAACCAGAAGGCTGCTCCTTCCCCCTGCGATAGTGCGTGCGGATAAAGAAGGTTTGATCCATTTCCATGACTCGGATTATTTTGCCCAGCATATGCATAACTGTTGTCTGGTCAATCTGCAGGACATGCT
>JAIKXV010000059.1 GCA_024683935.1 Lachnospiraceae bacterium
CACTGAATAACTCCACATCAAATTCCATACCCGCACAACCTATCTCGAATTCTGTGTCATCATAGAAAGTATAATACCCTGTCTCACAAAACCCGTTTCTTTTATAAAATCCTTTACGTCGGATATTTAACGCGTTTTCCAGTGAGATATCGACTCCAATCCCGCGCAAAAATACCAGTCTCACAACTGTTCATACCATTCGATCGCCCTGTAAGGCCATCCTTCCATACACATTCCTACACCGTCGGCGAATCCGTGTCCGCCGGTGGGACCCACTTCCAAACGGCAGGGTATTCCCATGTTTTCAAGGGCTTCGGCCAGTTTTCTGGAATGATCAGGATCTACAAGTTCATCCTCTGCAGCAACAAAAATCGCTGTCGGTGGAAAGCCTTCCGCATGAAGAGGGATCTCAAAGCAGCTGTCGCACGCTTCCTTCATCGTACAGCCAACGCTTCCACGGGCCATTTCATCCTTATCTTCTCCTTCCTCCCATTCCTCTGAATCCATGATGCGATAGGATGTCACAGGATAGATCGGGAAGCAGGCCTGAGGCTTAGAAAGCCCAAACGCGCAGTATCCCTTTTCGGTATTCCACAGACAGATCACATATCCTCCGGCAGAAAACCCGCACGTGATATAAAAATCAGGATTTAAATGAAAACTGTCCTTATGTGATCTTATGATCTCCATTGCCCTGGCAATGTCATCCATTGCTCTTACCGCTGAGGCCTCAATACAGATCTGATAAGTGAGGATTACAACATGATACCCGCGTTCATTAAAGATCCGGGCTACCGGCCATCCCTCTGTCAGATTCCAGACATTGACAAAACCTCCGCCGGGTACCAGAAGGACAAACGGTCTGTTATCCGCTGAAGGATCATCAGAGGGGAAAAAGACGATATTGGTATTCTTCTTTTGAGGCGCATTGACGAATTCTTCTTCAGAATACAGCTTAAAATAATACTTCCCACGGGATGCAATATCAAACAGTCTTGTAAAGCCTCTTTCCAGATTCCACCATCCCTTTTTTTCGCCGATTTCCTGAAGTGTCCAGTTGTAAAAGTCCTCTTTGGACAAATCCCACTTGCTTATCGCGTCCACAGATATTTCGGCAATCACAGGATCTTCCAGTATGGATTTCAAAGTCTTGTTCTCAAACATTTTTGTCCCCTTTCCCATTACTTTGATCGTTGTAATGATTTTCCCATGGATAAATGCTGTAATCTCTGCATTACCCTTCTTTTTCGGCTATTTCTTTTGAGATTGCAGGAGCAGGATGATCTGCCTGAACACGGTATCCTTTATCGTCTGAATCTGTTCTAAATAAGGCTTATTGATGTCGTAGCCAAGATCCTCTGCATCGCTCTCTTTCCATCGACGCAGAAAAAGACGTTCTGTTTCAAGCATTTTCCCTCTCCTCCATTCAGCGTTTCCTTATACCTGCTGTAACAATAGTATTCCTGTAACGAAGTATAAATGGTCCTGAACTATCCCTTCCTTGTAATCATGGTTCAACCTGCTCTTTTGGCCTTATTCCTCAAGTCCATCCTGTCCGGGACATACTCCGCGGCGATTACGGAAGGAACAGGATCAGCTCCGTCTCATGATCTCCCGTCTTCATCCGTAAATCACCCCCAAGCTTTCTGGCTATAAGCCTCGCCTCGTAAAGTCCCACACCGCTCCCGTTCACATTTTGCGAATTGGACCCTCTCCACAGGCTGTTAAAAACGAAGGGAAGCTCCGTATCCGAAAGAGTTTCCCCGCTGTTGGCAACGGAGATAAAATGCCCTTCCTCTCTTTTTTCCATTTTCAGGGTCACTTCCTTTCCGTCCCCGTACTTGATCGCGTTATCCAGGATCTGTCTCAATATTCTCCGGACTCCGTTTAAGTCACTGGCGATCAGCGGATTGCCCTCCGACACGACATGAAACGAAATCCTCGCAAGTTTGAAGGCATTCGAGTACTCCTCCTCGATAAACCTCCTGATCTCATCCCTGTAGAATGCTTTCGCATCCGGATCATATTCAAAGATGGAAGTGTTTGTTTCATCCACAGCTTCCGCTACCAGACGCTCTATCTCATCAGCCTTGCCCTCGATCTTCCGTGCCAGCTCGGCGTCCTTCCCGTTGATCCTGCCCTCCGGATCATAAAGCCCCGTTGCGATCGCCTCCGCCATCAGCTTGATGCTGACCGCCGGTGTCTTTATCCCGTGGACCAGCGTTGTCACGAACTTCTGATGATCCACATTCATCTTCCTGAGGGTCTTCCGATCATTTTCCAGCTTATCCGAAAGCATGTTCATTCCCCAGATATAGCGTCCGAAAAAGCTATCCCTTTTCGCGGGAAGCTTCTCCGTCATCTCACCCCTCGAAATCCTTTCGGGGTAATCGGAAAGCCGGTTAAAGGGAACGATCACCTTTCCGTAGATCCACAGGCCGTATGTGCCCGTAAGGAGGGCTGCCGCTATGATACCGGCATTCATAAGCAGCCGGAGCCTGTCGTATGCGGGGTTTCGGCTCCCTGGGATCATCTTCTATCTTATCTCTCAGCCAGCTGATGTACACACCGAGGGATGACAGTTCGCTGAAGCAATCCGCTCCCCAGACATCATTGAAGATCTTCTCCTTACGGAGGGCCTTCCCCCGGTGCTGCATGAGATAAACAAGAAGCTCGTATTCCCTGCCTTTTACATCAGTCAGTTCACTGTTCTTATATACTTTCCTTGCTCCCAGATCAACCGTGATCCCTTCCGCTGACAGGATCTGTTTTTCTTCGCTGATATCATACGAGCGTCTCATCAGTGCCTTGATCTTTGCGGTGAGGACAGGGATGGAAAAGGATTTGTCCACATAGTCGTCCGCTCCGATCTCTATGCCCAGTATCCTGCTCTCATCATCACTCTTTGCACTCATCATGAGTACGGGGAGATTTTTGCTTTTCCTTATTTCCCCCAGAGCCTCAAACCCGTCTTTTCCCGGAAGCATAACATCAAGAAGAAGCCTGAACACTTCTTCTTCCAACAGTTTAAGGCCTTTCTCCGCGCTGTCCGCAAGCGTGACGCTCCATCCCTCCGGCTCAGAAACAATGAACCTATAGATATAGTCCATCGAGGGGTCTCTTGTGACATGCGAGATATTGAGCTCATAGATATTTCCCATCTGGGTGGTCAGCCTGAGCTTATCTCCGACCTTTAATCCACTAAGCGCAGCGTACCTTCCCGTTATGGCAATGTTACCGTTCTCCACATAAAACGGCCGGTTGTCTTCCGTGTACATCAGATCCATGTCAAAGGTCTGGGTCGAAAGAAAGAGCACCGCGGTCGAAAGGCTGTTCCTGAGCCTGTCGTAGTCCTCTTCCATGCCCTGATAACTCATATTTGAGATATCCAGCCTTATTCCTTCGATATGTCCGAATCTGGCATCCGGATATCTCTGTTTTACAGCCTCTTCATACCCCTTTAATTCGACCTCCCTGTTTCTCTCAATATAGGCACACACATAGTCATGCGGGTTCACCCTCTCCTCCGTCACCCTTGTGCCGTGGAAATCCACATAGACAAGAAAACCACTGACAGCAGCAAGGGATGAAACGATGACCATAAAAAGAAGCAGGATAACATTCAGTCCTTTACTCTCCTTCAGGTCTTTTTTTATCATTCTGAAAAACATCAGCGCATCTCCTGTTTTTGAAGCGTTTGTTTCCGGTCTTGCAGTGAGTATAATATACCACTTCTTAAAAAGTACTTAAAAAAGACAAAAAAAGTTCGGGGTTGATACCCCGAACTCCGATCCGCCATGCCAGATGAATACCAAAGGGATGTCTCATTCTTCATGCGCCTCATCCCTCAGATGTTCCAAACAACATATCTGCCGCCTCTTCCAGTTCCCTGCGTTCCTGCAGATCATCATATCCGCTTTCCCTGTCATCGATGCCCTTTACCGGATCGACGAAAAACAGGCCGTCGCGGTTGCAGTAGAAGAAGATCCTTCTGACTCCCCTGATCTT
>JAIKXV010000094.1 GCA_024683935.1 Lachnospiraceae bacterium
TATGAACTGAGTACTGCGATGACTGCTGAAGAGATGATGGCGGTCATGGCGCCGAAAGATGAAAAAGAAGACGATGATGATTAGGTGCGGTTAGTGGAATACGACAGGATAAGTGATTTCATAGATGCATATCTGCCGGAGCAGGATGATTTTCTGAAAAGTCTTGAACAGGAAGCACTAAAGGATGAGGTTCCGATAATCCGCAGGGATACACAGCAGCTGATAAGATTTTTGCTCTCGGCCCATCGACCGGAAAAGATACTTGAAATAGGTACAGCGATAGCATTCTCAGCCATTTTGATGGCGAAATATTCGTCCTCCGACACAAAAGTGGTCACTGTTGAGGACTATGAGCCGAGGCTTGAGCAGGCAAAAAGAAATATAAAGGCTGCGGGCTTAGAGGACAGGATCCGGTTGATCGAGGGTGATGGATCAGAAGTCATGGCGAAAATGCAGGACAGTTTTGACATGATATTTATTGATGCTGCAAAAGCGCAATATCCCGTGTATTTTGAACATTCCAAAAGGCTGCTGAGGGCGGGGGGGCTCTTTCTTGCGGACAATTGCCTGAAGGGCGGGGAGGTTGTGGAGTCCCGATATGCCGTGACCAGGAGAAACAGGACCATTCATAAGAGGATGCGGGAATTTCTGTATGAAATATCCGTCTCAGAGGATTTTGTCACAACTATCCTGCCGGTAGGAGACGGGGTTGTAATGGCAGTAAAAAAGGCGGATAAATAGATCGGATGGATAAAAAGAAGAAGCCGGAGCTTTTGATCCCGGCAAAAGGGCTTGAAGAACTTAAGGTTGCTGTTACCTTTGGTGCAGATGCCGTATATATCGGAGGCGAAGCCTTTGGCCTGAGGGCCGGAGCAAAAAATTTCTCACCGGATGAAATGAGGGAGGGCATTGCTTTTGCTCATGACAGATCGGTCAAAGTATATGTGACAGCCAATATCCTGGCGCATAACGATGATATAAAGAAGGCTGTGGTGTATTTTAAAGAGTTGGAAGAGCTTTCGCCGGATGCCATTATAATATCCGATCCCGGACTTTTTGACATAGCGCGTGAGGTCTGTCCCGATATTGATATACATATCAGCACCCAGGCCAATAATACCAATTTTATGACTTACCTGTTTTGGGGAAAACAGGGTGCAAAACGGATAGTTTCGGCCAGAGAGCTTTCCCTGAAAGAGATAAGCGGGATCAGGAAAAATATTCCCGAAGATCTGGAGATAGAGACATTTGTACACGGTGCCATGTGCATTTCCTACTCGGGAAGATGCCTTTTATCTAATTACTTTACGGGAAGAGATGCCAATAAGGGGGCTTGTGCGCATCCCTGCCGCTGGCAGTACGCCGTGGCTGAGGTTACCAGGGAGGGGCAATATCTTCCGATAGAGGAAAATGACCGGGGGACATTTATCTTTAATTCCAAGGATCTTTGTATGGTGGAATATATCCCGGAGCTTGTCGAAGCAGGAATAGACAGCTTTAAGGTTGAGGGAAGGATGAAGAATTCCCTTTATATCGCTGCGGTAACGAGGGCTTACAGGAAAGCGATAGATGATTATTTCGAGGATCCCGGGTTATACAGTCAAAACAGGGATCAATACAGGGCCGAAGCCGGAAGATGTACGACAAGACCATTTTCCACGGGTTTCTTTTTCGGAAAACCGGATGAAGGCGCTCAGATATACGACAGCAATACCTATACCTATTCATATACCCTTCTGGGAGTAATAAATGAAATACTCGACAGCGGCGAGGTTGTCATATACCAGAAAAACAAGTTTTCCGTCAATGATGAGATAGAGATAATCCACCCGGATCACACTTCTGATATAACCACAGTCCGGGAGATACGGGATGAAAACGGAGAAAAAATGGAGTCAGCACCGCATCCTCAACAGAAACTGATATTAAAACTGGATGCAAGATCCGGTCTCTATGATGTATTGAGGATGAAGAACGGATGAAGGAGTAGTTAATGCTTTTAAGTATCATCGTTCCCTGCTTTAATGAGGAAGAAGCCATACCTTATTTTTATAAGG
>JAIKXV010000130.1 GCA_024683935.1 Lachnospiraceae bacterium
ATTGGCAAATATCAAATCTGCAAAGAAGAGAGTCATAACAAGCGCTAAGAGAGCTGAGAAGAATAAATCCCAGAAGTCTGCCGTAAAGACTTCCATAAAGAAGGTTTATGCAGCTATAGATGCGAATGATAAGGCTGCTGCCGCTGAGGCATTAAAAGCCGCTATCGGACAGATGGAGAAAGCCGGATCAAAGGGCCTGTTCCATAAAGGTACAGTCTCCAGAAAGGTTTCCCGTCTTACAAAAGCAGTTAATAAATTAGGCTGATATTAACGACCAGGACCCCTGCGGTATCCCTCTGTACCGCAGGGGTCTTTTGCTTATAGAGGAATCGAGATGCGTGAGATCGAATTTAAGATGGAAATCGAATATCCCCATATCGTCCCGGGAGCAGAGATCGAAGTGGAAGAGTCGGAACTGCAGGGCGGTCTGGTTGTATATTATACAATAATACCCGCTATTGCCATGTCGGGTAATTATAAGAGACAGGATGCATTGAAGGATTTTAAAGGGAAAGTGAAGTCCGTCAGGGAAGGAAACGGCGGCGGGTGGTATGTAACGGTTGAGTTTCCGTGAAGGCTCATTTTTACGGGGATTGCGGCACGTTTTGAATAAATAACAGTCAGGCCGGACCATTTTGAAGTATAAATTGCAACCGCTTGAAATAAAGCCCCAAAATATCGTAAAATAGTTATTAAATAACACCATATTTAGTAGTTATTCCGGATACTATCGGCAGATTGTCCCGCAAAGGGAAAAGAAGGAGCATAACAGACGGAATTATGGATCAGCAGCACATAAGAAACTTCAGTATTATAGCCCATATCGACCATGGAAAATCCACTCTGGCTGACAGGGTGATAGAAGCAACGGGACTTCTGACCGAAAGAGAAATGCAGGAGCAGATCCTGGACAACATGGAACTGGAACGGGAGAGAGGCATCACCATAAAGAGCCAGGCTGTCCGTACGGTATATAAAGCAAAAAATAACGAGGAGTATATATTCAATATGATAGATACTCCGGGGCATGTTGACTTTAACTATGAAGTGAGCCGGAGCCTTGCCGCTTGCGACGGAGCGGTTCTGGTGGTCGATTCGTCACAGGGTATAGAGGCCCAGACACTTGCCAACGTTTATCTGGCACTTGATAATGATCTGGATGTCTTCCCCGTGCTGAATAAGATAGATCTTCCAAGCGCCGATCCGGACAGGGTCGCGGAAGAAATAGAGGATGTTATCGGGATCGAGGCAATGGACGCTCCGAGAATATCCGCAAAACAGGGCATAGGTATTGAAGATGTGCTGGAGGAGATTGTGCACAGGATACCCGCTCCGAAGGGGGATCCGGAGAAGCCCCTGAAAGCCCTCATCTTTGATTCCCTCTATGACTCCTATAAAGGAATAATTGTATTTATAAGGATCATGGACGGGTCGGTAAAAAAAGGTGACAGGGTCAGGTTCATGGCCACCGGAAAGAGCGATAACGTGGTGGAAGTGGGCTATTTCGGGGCCGGACAGTTCATTCCGTGTGATGAGCTGACAACAGGAATGGTGGGATATATCTGTGCCAGCATAAAGGATCTGAAAGAGACCCGGGTCGGAGATACCGTCACGAATGACGATAAACCCTGTGATAAGGCCCTTCCCGGCTACAGAAAGGTGAATTCCATGGTCTACTGCGGCATATACCCCGCAGATGCCGCCAAATACACGGATCTCCGTGAAGCACTGGAAAAGCTGCAGCTTAATGACGCATCCCTGGTTTACGAGCCCGAGACCAGTGCGGCGCTTGGATTCGGCTTCAGATGCGGTTTCCTTGGTCTTCTTCATCTGGATATAATTCAGGAAAGGCTGGAGCGTGAATATGATCTGGACCTTGTTACCACAGCGCCCAGCGTAGTATACAAGGTTTACAAGAATGACGGCACGGTCATTGATATCACAAATCCCGCCAATCTTCCGGATCCTTCGGAGATAGAGCATATGGAAGAACCCTTCGTGGCAGCTGAGATCATGGTTAATACCGAATTCCTGGGTGCGATCATAAAGCTCTGCCAGGAGAGAAGGGGAATACAGACAGGCATGGACTACATAGAGTCCACCAGGGTACTGTTGAAATATGACCTGCCGTTAAATGAGATAATCTACGACTTTTTTGATGCCCTGAAGAGCAGATCCAAGGGATATGCCTCCTTTGACTATGAGCTTAAGGAATATGTGCCTTCACAGCTTGTTAAACTGGACATCCTTATTAACCGCGAATATGTGGATGCCCTTTCGTTCATCGTATTTAAGGACAGTGCATATGAAAGAGGAAGGAAGATGTGCGAGAAGCTCAAGGGCGAGATACCCAGGCACCTGTTCGAGATCCCCATACAGGCAGCGGTCGGAGGAAAGGTCATTGCCCGTGAGACCGTTAAGGCCGTGAGAAAAGACGTGCTTGCAAAATGTTACGGCGGTGATATTTCCAGAAAGAAGAAGCTCCTTGAAAAGCAGAAGGAAGGAAAGAAAAAGATGCGCTCAATAGGAAGCGTGGAGGTTCCGAAGGCGGCATTCTTAAGTGTTCTGAAGCTTGACAGCGAGGATTGAGTTTTAATGGAAAAAAAAACGGGTGTATATATTCATATTCCCTTCTGTGTAAGAAAGTGCAGGTACTGTGATTTTCCGTCTTTCGGAAACAGAGAAAAGATCGACAGTTATTTTAAAGCCCTCATCACTGAGATAAGTGGGGAAAAAGAAACTGCCGGAAGAATAACAGATACTATTTATATTGGAGGCGGTACACCATCATGTGTGCCGCCTTTATATATATCTTCTGTCATGGAAGCTCTAGCAGAAACATATGTTATCGAAGAAGATGCCGAGATATCCATGGAAATGAATCCGGGAACCGTGGAGCCGGGAGCACCGGAGACATACCGCAGAGCCGGCATAAACAGGGTAAGCCTGGGCTGCCAGTCCTTTAATGACAAAAGCCTAAAAACCCTGGGACGCATACACACGTCCGGGGATATTAAAACAACATATGAAAAACTGAGAAGAGCCGGATTCGGTAATATCAATCTGGACCTGATCTCATCCATTCCCGGGGAAAGCCCGGAGGACATGGAGAAAAGCCTCAGGGAAGCAATAGCCCTGTCCCCGGAACACATCTCGGTCTATTCCCTGATAATAGAAGAGGGAACGGTATTTCATGAGCTCTTCATGAAAAATGAACTTAAGGGACTTCCGGATGAAGAGGAACAGGCAGAGACAGACCTGATGATAAGAACGGTCCTGAAGAACTCGGGTTACATACGTTATGAAATCTCAAATTACGCAAAACCCGGGCATGAATGCAAACATAACGTGCGGTATTGGAACAGGGATGAATACAGGGGCTTTGGACTCAGCGCTGCTTCTCTCACAGGGAACAGAAGATACACCAATACCCGGGAGTTGGTTTACATAAATCAACCCGGAAAGATACTTGCAGAAGACAGGATCCTCAGCAGGGAGGAAGAGATGGAGGAATTCATGTTCCTGGGCCTCAGAAAGACACGGGGTGTATCTGCTGCGGCTTTTCTGAATCTTTTCGGCCGTGATATCACCGAAGTATACGGCAGCCGGATGGAAAAGCAGATCGCAGGCGGTTTTTTGGAGTATGACGGTAACAGGTATTTTTATAATGACAGGGGACTCGATGTATCAAACATCCTTTTGGCGGAGTTTCTTTTATAAGTTACATAAAACTTATCGATTTTTTCGTTATTTTTTTGACGTTTTGCATAATACTTGGTACAATGGAACGGAGTATAGGAGAATACTTTTTTATAGAAGGAAGCTGCAGATTTACTGATGGAAACCATAGTATTTGAATATGATATTCAGTCTGATGTGATGAGCTTTTCCAGGAATGTAACCAAATTCATTCCCTGTCAGGTCAAAATATCCAATTACAGTGAATCACTTGAGATCGCAGGAAAGATATGTCCGGATGATGTGAAGCGTGCGATCATGTTTTTCAGGCCCATGCGTTATGATTCCCCGGGACGCAGGGAATTTTTCAGATGCATGGACTTTAACGGTTCGTTCTGCTGGTATAAGGTCAGCGGAAAGACCATTATGGACGAGAATAACAGACCGGCGCTCCTTTACGGTACATTTAAGCCGGTCGACATAAACGATGAGGCGGAAGGCCGTGAGATAAGGGATGTTGCCGATGAGCTCACCGGAGTCGACAGCAGCCAGGAATTCAGTGCAAAGCTTAACAGCGCATATGAAGACAGATCTGTGGGAGAGATCCCGAATCTGATCCTTGTTGAGCTGTCGGGATATGACAGGCTTATCAGTGACGAGGGCAGGGAGAGAGCGGATTCCTTTATTGTGGATGTCTCCAGGATATTTAAGCGCTCGCTCCGCCCCAGCGATATAGTGGGAAGACTGAATGAAAATACCTTCCTGATACACATGAGGGACGTTTCCGATCCCGGGATCGTTGCCGACAAATCCACCTATTTTGTCCGCGCGATAAAGAATATCTGGACAAATTCCTTTGTGGAAAACCCCGAAAACATCGTAGCCATAGGCGTTGCCATCACTACGGACGACAGCGTGCCGGAATATGAAGGCATGCTTGAAAAAGCAAGGATAGCTGCGGGTGAAGCAGGGAAAGAAGAGAGGGGCGGCCTTGTCATCTACGATACGGAGATGAAGGGCAGGAACGATATCAGTGACAAGAATGAGGAGATAAGCGATATCAGGCTTATCAAGAGCGTCCTTGATCCTATCATGTCCCTTGCTTATGCGATAGATGAGGATTATAACATCCTTTATATGAATAAAGCGCTTCGCGAGCGGTTTGATGACGCAAATGCAGGTGGACGCTGCTACGAGCTTATAAAAGGAAGGGAGGAGCCCTGTAAGGACTGTCCCTTA
>JAIKXV010000061.1 GCA_024683935.1 Lachnospiraceae bacterium
TCTGACATCCTTTCTCCCTCTTTTCTTTTCTTGAGAGCCACGCCATTTAAATTCCGCATAGCGGCGGCGTGGCCTACGTACCGTAAAGTTTTCGTAGAAAACTTTACAGTACCCTTTACAAAAATCAAGATATGGCCGCCATGATGAAATTTTGACGCTCATATCTGTTCTGATATGTTATCATACCAAATATGAAGATAATTGACAACTTTACCGATTCAATTTCAAATGAAGAAATTTACAGAAAACTATGGAGCGATGAAGGGGTTTTCCTAGACATCGAAACTACCGGATTAAAGAGGGATACTTCCTCTGTCTATCTTATAGGCCTCCTCTTTCCCGTAAATGACAATACAAGGGGAAAATGGGACTTAAAGCTGATCCTGGCGGAATCTGCAGCGGAAGAAGCCGAGGTCCTTAAGGAATTCAGCAGGGTTTTCGCCGGAAGATCCGCTAAATTCATAACCTTTAACGGCGACCGCTTTGATATTCCCTTCTTAAAAAGACGCTATGAAGTAAACGGCATCGAGCTGCCCCCTGTCCTTTCATCATACGAAGGAGCGGATATCTACCGCATGATAAACATATACCGAAAGGCCTTCGGTCTGGGGCACATGAACCAGAAATCCGTTGAAAGGATATTGAAAGTAAGCAGGGAAGACAAATATTCCGGCGGAGAGCTGATACCTTATTTCCACGAATATGAAAAGACCGGAGACAGTGAGATAGAAAAGCTCCTCATAACCCATAACAGGGAGGATGTCTACGGTATGGCAGAGATCCTCTCCGTCCTGTCCTATACTGAGATATTCAAATTCGCGGAAGAACTCCCGGAGGAAGATCTCTTTAAGCTGCATGAGGCCCGTATTTCCTGCCACACAGGCTTTGACGGTGAAAAGACCTCCGAACTCCTTATACGCTTTGAACTTCCGGAAGCTGTGCCGGAGCCCTATCTGTTCCACGATCTGAGGCTCTTCCTTGAGACAAACGGAAAAGAAGGCACTCTGCACGTTCCGGTTTTTAATGGGGAATTAAAACACTTCTTTGAAAACTATAAAGACTATCACTACATCCCTTCGGAAGACACCGCAGTATTAAAGACCATCGGAAATCTCAGGGAAAAGGGCACAGTGGAAAACGCCACTGCCGCCAACTGCTACATAAGAAAAAGCGGGGACTTCATTCCCCTGCCGGATAACTTTATCTTATCAGGTTTCCCTGTATTTAAGAAAGATCATAAAAGCAAAAACTTTTTTTACCCTCTCACGGAAAATCTGCTGTCGGATCAACGCTTAAGGGACTACCTTATCGCCATATTAAAAACCAATTTCAGATAAGAAAAGGGCGGGAATCTTCCCGCCCTTGATCGATCCACTATATAACAGATAAGCGCAGATCAGTTGTTGATGAGCTTATCCTCGTCAGACCAGCTGTAGAGCTTCCTGATCTCTTCGCCGTACTGCTCGGAGATGTGCTCTGCTGCCTTGTCGCGAAGTGCCTGGAAGTGAACTCTTCCGCCGGCATCTGACATATCGAGAAGGAAGTCCTTTGCGAAGGTTCCGTCCTGGATATTTGCAAGTACCTTCTTCATAGCTGCCTTTGTATCATCGGTGATGATCTTGGGGCCTGTGGTGTAATCGCCGTACTCAGCAGTATTGGAAATGGAATAACGCATTCCCTTGAAGCCAAACTGATAGATAAGGTCAACAATGAGCTTCATCTCATGGATGCACTCGAAATAAGCGTTCCTGGGATCATAGCCTGCTTCAACAAGAACTTCGAAACCGGTCTGCATAAGCTTGCAAACGCCGCCGCAAAGCACTGCCTGCTCACCGAAGAGGTCGGTCTCTGTCTCGGTCTTAAAGGTAGTCCAGAGTACTCCGGCCCTTGCGCCGCCGATACCAAGAGCATAAGCAAGACCTATATCCTTTGCCTTGCCGCTGTAATCCTGCTCAACTGCGATAAGACAGGGAACACCCTTACCTGCCTGATACTCACTTCTTACAGTGTGGCCGGGTCCCTTAGGTGCGATCATAACAACGTCGCAGTCAGCGGGAGGCACGATAAGCTTATATCTGATATTGAAGCCATGGGCAAACATCAGAACATTTCCGGCTTCCAGGTTGGGCTTGATGGACTCGTTATACATCTTAGCCTGCTTCTCATCATTGATAAGGATCATGATGATGTCAGCCCTCTTAGCTGCCTCGGCAGCAGTATAAACCTTAAGTCCCTGCTCCTCAGCTTTTTTCCAGGACTTTGATCCCTCATAGAGACCGATGATGACATTGCAGCCTGAATCCTTAAGGTTCAGAGCGTGAGCATGTCCCTGGCTTCCGTAGCCGATGATGGCAATGGTCTTTCCATCCAGAACGGAAAGATTACAGTCAGATTCGTAATAGATCGGGTTTGTGTCGTTTAATCCCATAGCATTGTTCTCCTTTTTTATTTATATGATAACCGGCAATTGCCGTGATCATCCTAATATCTCGGGTCCTCTTCCTCAAGCCAGATGACCCCTTCGGTACCTCTCTGCAGTCCTGCGATACCGGTACGGGCGATCTCCAGGATGCGGAAATCCGATAAAAGATCGATAAAGGCGTCAATCTTTGACTGGCTTCCGGTGATCTCTGCTATAAGAGAATCCGGCGCCACGTCCACCACATTGGCTCTGAAGACATCGGCTAAAGCTATGATACCCTGGCGGCTCTTTGCATCAGCCTCTATCTTGATCATGCAGAGCTCCCTGTAAACGGAATTGTCAGGCTCGAGAACCCTTATATCCCTGACGTCGATAAGCTTTGAGAGCTGCTTTTCTATCTGTTCAAGAATCTCATCATCTCCGTCCGTCACAATGGTGATCCTGGTGTATCTGGGATCTGCGGTGACGCCGGCGGTGATGCTTTCGATATTATAACCTCTTCTTGCGAAAAGCCCGGCTATACGGCTAAGTACGCCGGAGGTATTATCTACCAATAACTGAAAAACTTTTTTCTGCATATTATCTTCCATTCACATTTATCAAGAACACTTGATAAACTATTATAGCACCAAAAATAAATATGAAAATACTAAATTTCACACTTTGAAAGTGCAAGGGTGCCTGTGCGGGCAAGTTCAACTATGCTGACGCCCTTCAAAAGCTTAACGAGAAGGGCTGTTCTCTCGGGAGTGTCGCAGATCTGTATCATCATCTGATATTTCCCGATATCCACAATATCGGCCTTCATTGCCTGACAGGTCTCCATTATCTCACGCCTGTTGCTCTTATTATACTTGACCTTTATAAGCATAAGCTCCCTGCTTATTGCTTCCTCTTCTTCAAAGGTCTTGATCTTAATGACGTCCAGCTTTTTATTTAACTGCTTTTCGATCTGTTCCAGGGTCCGGTTATCCCCGCTGGAAACTATGGTCATGCAGGAAATATTGCTGTCTTCCGTTTCACCCACCGCAAGGGAATCGATATTAAAGGTCCTTCTTGCAAAAAGGCCTGAAACCTTAGAGAGTACGCCGGATCTGTTTTCCACCAGCACAGAATAGATTTTTTTCATATGGCATTTACTCCTTAAATAACGTCCTCTTCAGGATACGTAAGCACTTCAAAGATCACCGCAGAATCATCTGAAAGAAAATCCGATATCTTCTCATCAATATCCTTCATGTTCTCCGCCTTGATATACCTGATACCGTAAGCTTCGGAAAGCTTGCTTAAGTCAGGATCGCTCCCAAGATAAACCATGTTGTATTCCCCGTCATATTCACGGCTCTGATGCTCCCTGACCAGCCCCAGATACTCATTCCGCATGACCACTATCTTCACGGGAAGATCAAACTGCTTTATGGTCGCAAGCTCCATCATGGACATCTGGAAGGCCCCGTCGCCGCATACAGCGATAACCTGCGTCTTTCTCTCCGCCGCCTTCACACCCATGGCTGCGGGAATGGAATATCCCATGGTGCCCATTCCGCCGCTGGTAAAAAACTTATTCCTGTCCTTCATAATGATATTCCTGCAGGAAATAAGCTGGTTCTGGCCCACATCGGCCACATATACCGCATCATCCTTCATGGCGGTACAGAGTTTCTTTACAAAAGCCTGGAAATTTACAAAATCAGGGGAAGAATGATGTTCTTCCTTCATGGAATCCCTGTAAAGATCCAGCATATTCACCCAGGTCTCATGTCTGTCCTTGAATTCCGCATCCATGAAATCCGCAAAGATATGCTTGATATCTCCAACTATGGGAATGGTAGGGCCCACGTTTTTACCGATCTCGGCAGGATCCACATCCATGTGTACCAGCACCTTCCCGTCAAAGGTCATATCCGGAGCAGCCACCGCCCGGTCTGCAACTCTTGCCCCCACCATCAGCAGGGTATCGCATTCCCTCATGGCCCGGTTGGCATAGGAATTTCCGTTATTTCCCACCATGCCGTAGTACATGGGATGGTCTGTGGGCAGCACTCCTATACCCATCATAGTGGAAACTACGGGGATCTGATGCTTCTCCACAAATTTTCGGAGATCCTTTTTCGCATTGGAAAGGAAAACGCCGCCGCCTGCGATTATCAGGGGCTTCTTAGCATTTTCCAGAACCTTGATAACCTTCTTTATCTGTACAGCATTGCCCTTTATGGTGGGCTTATATGTGCGCATCTTCGGTTCATCATCGGGATAGTCGAAGTCGGATATCCGCTGTAACTGTACATCGCAGGGAATGTCAATAAGCACCGGACCCTTTCTACCGGTGGAGGCCACAAAGAAGGCCTCGTGTATGATCCGGGGTATATCCTTCACATCCCTTATAAGATAGCTGTATTTTACAAAGGATTCAGCCGCACCGGTCACATCCACTTCCTGAAATACATCCGAACCGATCTGATCCGTATTCACCTGTCCGGTAATGCACACCAGGGGAATGGAATCCGCGTAGGCCGTAGCTATTCCGGTAAGCAGGTTCGTAGCTCCGGGACCGCTGGTCACGGCACAGACTCCGGTCTTTCCCAGGGTCCTTGCATATCCGCTGGCCGCATGACCTGCGTTCTGCTCGGTACGCACCAGTAT
>JAIKXV010000088.1 GCA_024683935.1 Lachnospiraceae bacterium
ACCCGTCCGCCACTAACCTTCCGGAAATTCATAGCAAGCTAATCATCTCCATGGGTCCGTTCGACTTGCATGTGTTAGGCACGCCGCCAGCGTTCATCCTGAGCCAGGATCGAACTCTCGAAAAAAATTTGAAAGTTAATCATGGTCTGTGAACTCGCTGACTAATTGTTATTAATCGCGTTTCATTAACCGAATTTGCTTTTCTGAAAAATCAGATTATAAAATCTTTCTTATAATAAGGAATTTTCAGGGTTGCATTGCTGTTTGTTTGTCAAAGTGCTTCCGCTTCGGGTTGAAACCCTCTGCAGTGCCCCTATTTTAGGGCAAAAATCACGCCGCCCACGAGCGGCGCGATAGTTATAATATCATTGCATTTCAGATAAGTCAACAACTTTTTCAAGAAATTTTGTTATTTTTCAAAATCTTTTTATTTTTCCACCGATTTTCGCCTAAAATACAGCATTCCCAGCAGTATAAAAAAGGCGAATATTGAAATGATCTTTCCCGCAATACTGCCCGTGGGACAATATTTCATTTCTATATTATGTTCTCCGGGCGCAGCATCAAAGGACATGAGAATACCCGCCGCCTTTTTCTGCTCTGCTTTAACCCCGTCCACGTAGATAGTCCAGCCCCTGTCATAAGGAATGGTCAGCGTCACTGTCCCGCCGTAATCCGGAACTGTGATCCTTCCTTTAAGATGGGAAGAAGTTATCTTTTCCAGCTCCGAAGGATTTTCGCGGACCTCATTCATCAGAGCCTCCACCTTATCCCTGTCTTCAAAATAGAAGAACATATTTTTTATGTCGAGCCTCTCATCCTTCGGGCGGATCCTGATAACCCTCTCTACCTTTTTCTTTGATCTGTGGAAGCTTACGATATTCCATCTGTATCTGGTGAAATACTCGCCGTAGCTCACATCATCCTTAAAGATCTCCGCATTCTGTACCAGATCCGAATCAAAATATGCAAACAGATTCTGCTGATGATCCTTAATCTTTATCCTTATATTAATAGAAGCATCTCTGTCCGGATCTATCTTTTCATAAATCGTACTGCCGTCCACTGCCTTCTTTTTCAGGTTATCCAGCTCTACGGACAGGATCTCGGCTTCTTCAAAGATCCGGTTCTCCTTCCCGTTCAGACTGCTTGCCAGCGCTTCCTGCAGCATAAAGGGATTGCCGTTATATCCGTTGTAATTAATATCCCTTATAGCCTCCGTGGTATTAAACATAAGCGGCAGGGCGTTCTCATTCCGGAAAATATACGTTTCCTCTTCCTCATTAGAAAAGATATTATTATAGAAATTCGGCGTAGTGGCAAACTGGGAAAGAATATACCTTACGCCCAGGAAGCTCTCGACAAAATCCGTCGAAGACTCGTTGTAGAATGACCAGTTTCCGTTATTTCTGAAACCAAGCTTCCCCATGAAATTGATCTTGTCCTTCTTTTCGCTGGAGCTGAAGTGGGAAAGGCCGGCGTAATTGAACTGCATCGCGTCATTATTGGTACGGCGGAAGTATTTTTCTATCCTGTAAAGTTCATTCTCGTTATATGACGCCCTGTTATCCTCCCTGCAGACATTAAGCTTCTCATTCGTATCCGTAAGGTATTTCTGATATTCGGAAAGGGATGAAAGCCCGTAGTAATTCATGACATCCTGATAGTTCCATGTGAGATCCCCCAGCTGCAGGATAATTAAAATGACAGGGACGATCACCAAAAGCTTTCCGCTTCCGGTAAAGAGTTCCTTATACGTCCTGTGGGCTCCTATTATCATAAGGAAGGAAAACATATAGGAATATCTGTAAGGAAAGCCTATAGGCTGGTTAAAGCCGTGCCACACAATATTAAGGACATTTATCCAGAAATTCAGCACCAGAAAGGCGCATAAGAGCAGCATCACCAGTCGTTCCTTAACGGGAAACTTCTTATATAATATGTAGATAACAAAAAATATGACTGTCAGAACACCGCAGTAAATATTCGGAAGCCCCGTGCTCACGTTTCCGTCAAAGGAGCAGGGAAGCAGCTGCAGGGGGAGCCTGCTTAAGGAAAAGGTTCTGAATATCCCGAAAGAAAAGCTGTTCTTCTCTCCCCTCAGGGACAGCACTGCAGGAACCAGATTAAAGGCAGTGAGCAATACCCCGAGCAGTGAACTGCCTATAAATGATATACATGCCTTTTTATCAAAGCCCCTTATTACTTCTTCGGAAATAAAGAAGAGCAGCGAAAAAATGCAGATCATATATCCGGAATAATAATTAAAGAGCACCGCCAATACCAGAGTAACTAAATACAACATGTTGTTGCCCGGCTTTTCGATGATATTCAGAAGTCCCAGGATGATAAGAGGAAACAGTATCAGATTCCCCGAATACATGGTGAGCTGAAAATATGTGGCAGAAAAACCGCAGAGGGCGTAGGCCACAGAAAACAGCACAGATCTCGCATCCGCTTCGTACTTCTCCGCCAGCAGGATAGCCATTGTAAGGGAAGAAAGGGCTGCCGTTAAAACTATCACCACCGATTCCGCCACCGGAAGAAGTGTGTTCGGGAAAAACAGGGTAATAAAATTCAGGGGCGTGTAATAATAGTAGGCAGAGAAGCCTGCCATGGATCCGCCCAGGTTTTTGCTGAAGGAATAGGAAAAGTCATTATTGCCGGTGATGATGGTCTTCAGATAGGCGAGGTAGTCCACAAACTGATATTCCATATCCCCGGTCATCACGGTATTGTCCCCGAAGGGATAGATCCCATGTATAAAGAACGCCGCTAAAAGCAGGATGATGGGAATAAAAAAGGATAAGAGATACAAACAAAGTCTGTTTTTTTTGTCTGACATCTCTTATCCTCCGATTGGTTTAATATAAGGATCCCTGAAATTACAGCTTAAAGAACTGCAGATCCTCTTCAAGATTCTTTGCAAGGTCATTCAGATCGCTTGCTGACTGTGAAAGCACGTTAACTGTAGCATTTAATTCCTGCATGGAAGCACTGGTCTCTTCCGTAGACGCAGCATTCTCCTGGGAAATGGCAGAAAGCGAATCCATCGCATCCACAATAATGGTCTTGCTGGCCGCACTTTCCTCGGACAGGCCGGAGATCGTGGAAACTCCGTCCACCGTAGAGCCTACGCCGTCGATCAGCTCGTTAATGGTATTAACGGTATTATGCAGTACTTCGTTTACATTTTCTCCTATACCGGATACCTCTGCGGTCTTGGAAATGGCGCTTCTTGACTGGGTCAAAAGCTTCGTCATCTCATTTCTGATCTCCTCGGCAGTCTGAGCCGATTCCGTGGCAAGCTTTCCGATCTCTTCCGCAACAACCGCAAATCCACGCCCTGCTTCGCCTGCTCTTGCAGCCTCGATGGAAGCGTTCAGCGCAAGGAGGTTCGTCTGGGATGCTATGGATGTGATACCGTCAACTCTTTCATTAACTGCCTGCACCGCCGCATTGGTGGCGTTCATGCCATCAGTGATCTCCCGCATGGCAATGCTCATATTGTCCATATTGGTTGAAAGCTTATTAAGAGCATCAGCAGAAGATGTGCTGGAATCGTTCATTGACGATGCGGTCGAAGCGAGTCCTTCCGCATTATTGGCCACATTCTGAATGGCGTCTGAAAGGGTTCCGATATTTTCGGTAGCCCTCTGTATCGTATTTGCCTGTTCGGTAGCTCCCTTTGCGATCTCCTGAACCGCTTCCGAAACGTCATCTGTGGTCTGGCTGATCTGATCAGCAGTTTCTGCAAGAGCCTGGGATGAATCTCCAAGAGAATTCATCACGTTTTTCAGGTTAGCGACCACGCTCTTCAGATGATCCAGAACGCTGTTTGTATTTTCTACGATATTTCCGAATTCATCCCTGCGGCCCTCGTAGCCCCGGATCTCCACAAACTCACCTTCAGCCAGAGCGGAAAGGCTCTTATTTATGGCGTTTATAGGCTTAACAAAGGAACGGGCAGTAACAAGTACAACAAGAACTGCCAGAATAATCAGTATTACTCCGATAACGGCTATCGTCATCGCGCTGGATCTCGCATGGGCAGTCGCATCATTCATGTCGATGGCATTTACAACCATCCATCCGGAAAGAGGTTCCATCACATAGGCCATCATGGCTTTGTAGCCTTTTCCGGTATCAGCGTCATAAGTACCTTCACTGAGACCTGATGTCATAAACGGCGCCGTGCTCATGTCCTCTTCTTCCCCTACCTCAATGGTGTGCTGGGAATGTGCCGCAACTATACCTGCTCCGTCAGCCAGGAAACCGTCGGAAGTCACTCCTGCTAAAAAATCATGCAGGTAGTCCAAGTCCAGATTTCTCTGAACGATACCTATCACACTGCTTCCGTCCCCACTGAAGATCGGAACGGCAAGGATCATTATCCTGCTGCCGGTAGCCTTGCCGACAACCATATTGGAAGCGAAAGGTCTTCCGGTTATTGCCGCCTGGAAATAATCTCTGTCCGAAACGTTTACGCAGTCGCCCGAGGTCTTGAAAACCTGCTGTCCGGCAGCATCGGAAACAGCAATTACATTTCCGTCCCCGAAGTGATCGTTGATCAGAAGGATATTGTAGTTGATATCGTCTTCTATGCCTTCAAAAGTTTCTCCCGCAAGATACATCTTTATCTGCGGTGACGCTGCTATAGACTCAAGCGCCGCGAAATTTTCCTTTATCGTTCCGTTAAATTCCGCCTCTATCTGGCGGCAGGTGAGCATGTTCTGTATCTCAGCATCTTCCATCGCCTTGCTTGTAATGGATCTGTAACTGATCACCAGCAGAACTACTCCCATTATGATAAGAGGCACCAGCGCCATGATAAGAAGCTGCGTTCTTACTTTGAATTTTGACATCCCCTGTATGACTCCCTTCTGAAATCTGAATCGTATTATTTTTCAGAAATCTGCGGTTTCCGGATAATTACTGTATATTAGCAGCTGAACCTTGCAGTGATCTCGCTCAGATCCCTTACTGCTTCTCTTGCATCCTGCAGCTTTCTGTAACCTTCTTCGTTCGCCACACGCATATCATTGGATCTGGAAGCGATATCTTCTATCCTGTTCGCGGAATTCTCGGTCATTCCATTGATATCCTCTGCAGCTGTGACGATCTCCTCGATATGGTGCTCAAGGGAATCCGTAGCTACCCGTACCTTTGACATCATGGTAATGAAGAAGTCCGCATCCTCCCTGTATCTTGCACCGGAATCCTGGAACATACCATAGTCCGTAAGAACCGTCTCCTCCAGGAAGGCCATCAGCTCTGTGATACACTCATTCAACCGTGCCATTGCATCGCTTACCTCATCAACGATACCGCTGATATTGTCGACGGTCTTCAGTGTCTGTGCCGCAAGTGATCCGATCTCATCAGCAACGACTGCAAAGCCGCGGCCTGCATCTCCTGCCCTGGCAGCCTCTATGCTGGCATTAAGTGCCAGAAGATTGGTCTGGGAAGAAATATTCTTGATGTCATTCGTAAGTTCATGGATGCGTTCCACAGCCTTTGATTTTTCAATGGCCTCATCGCTCTTAACCTTCATGACATCATACATCTCATTTGTCTTTTCAGTGGATTTCTTACTGCGGAGTTCCATTTCTCCCGCTCTGGTCTGGATCTCTTTGGAATCCTCTTCACTCTTGATGGCCAGCTCGTTGATCTCACGTGTCTGATTCCTGGCCTTTTCCACATTCTGTACGATCTGAGCCGTATTGTCGGCAGCTTCTTTCATTCCGCTGGCAAGATGACCGGTTTCCTCATTATTGTTATCGGTGCGCTCATTATTTTCGCGCATGATATGATCCAGGTTATCAATACTTGCAGTAATGGTCCTCTCCACATCCGTGAAGGAGTCAACCATATCCCGGAAGGCCGACCGCATATCATGAACCCCGTTGGCCATCTGTCCGATTTCATCCTTGTGCTTTATGAGTTTATCATCATTGCCTGAAGAAGTGAGGTCAAGCTTTGCTGTCTGTCCGATTATAGCCGTAAGGGCATGGATGGGTTTTGCAAGTCCATTTCCTACCAGCAGGCCGACAACCGCACTTACGATTATCGCCAGGATGATGGCACCCAGAATGGTATAAAGAAGAGAATAAGCTTCTGAGAAGATCTCGCTCTTCGGTGCCGTAAGCCCGAATATCATGCCATTCTGCAGAGGGCTGGTAACCATAAGCTTTTCAACACCCTTGTACTTGTACTCATAAGCCGTAGAATCCGTTCCCGTGCTTGATAAATATGAATTAACTCCGGCAAGCGAGCTGTCAAGAGAAGAAAGGCTCTGACCAAATTCCGCATCCTTATGGTAAACGATATTCCCGTCTGAATCGGTAAGGAAGCCGTAACCTGTCTGAAACAGTGAAACTGAATCGATCATATCGGTAAGCTGGGTAAATGCTATATCCATGCCGACTATTCCGATGGAGGTACCGTCTTCCGCATAGATAGGCACCACGTAGGAGATCATGTAAACATCAATATTGCTGTTGAGATACGGATTCATCCAAAGAGGTGCCCCGTTATTAACGGGAATGTAATACCAGCCCACGTGTTCTGCATCAGAAGGATCATACATGGTGAAATCCGTAGGCGTTACCGCTTCAAAAGGCTCGTCAAGGCTGTTCCTGGTCAAAAAGCATCCTGAGGTAGGGTTTGAAAACTCCGGATTATACCTGATATAACTCGTGATCGCGCCGTCCGTATGCTCGGAGAACCGGTAAACCTGCTCGATAACTTCATTTGTAAAAGCATCGGCATAATTGACATCAGAGAAAAATCTTCTTTCGCTGATCCGGCTGGAAACAATATCTGCCAGAATATTTACCGACTGTTCCACTCGTAATATCGTAGAATCCATTTCATTGGCCACAGCCGAAGTCTGATTGATCATGGTTGACTTGGAATCTGCTTCGGAGATCTTCATTGTGCTCCTGATCGAAAGCAGACCCACGATCAATGCAGTCAGCAGAGAACAGAGAAGAATACCGAGAATAATCTTCAGGCGAATTGTTTTCATATGATATAATCCTTCCTTTCCTGGACTTTTGTAAATTATACCATGTTATCCGATATTTCGTATATCTGATTTATGTTATTAATCTTCTATTATCTCCGGTTCGGGATAGTCAATACCGAAGGTTTCCACGGTGACACTTGCCATCCTCTGATCATCATAAGGACGGTCATTGGGTGCTGTGGCAGTGTCCGCGATCTTATCCACCACATCCATGCCCTCGATTATCTTTCCGAAAGCCGCATATTCCCCATCGAGATGAGGTGATTTCTTATGCATGATAAAGAACTGGCTTCCCGCTGAATCAGGTATCATGGTACGCGCCATGGAAAGCACGCCCTTGTCATGTTTTAAGTCATTTGTGAAACCGTTATTGGTAAATTCTCCCCTGATGGAATATCCGGGGCCTCCCATGCCTGTGCCCTCCGGATCTCCACCCTGAAGCATGAATCCGCTTATCACTCTGTGAAAGATCACTCCGTCATAAAATCCTTTATTAATAAGAGAAATAAAATTATTTACCGTATTCGGAGCTATATCGGGATAGAGCTCCGCCTTCATGACATCCCCGTCCTCCATGGTAATAGTAACCACCGGGTTTTTCTTTTCTTCTGACATACTTTCCTCCTTATGGAATTACCTTGTACTTCCTCAAAAATTATATTTTTTTACCGGGTTATTTGCAAGTAAAAAAGGATAGATGCGATTTCCTTCGCATCTATCCTTTGTCGACCTGTCATCGCTCTTTTGAAACTGCTTCTCCGTCCGACAGGGTTACGGTAATGGTTTTCTGCTCATACCCGTGATCCTCGGTGGGTTCATAAAGTGTAACTGAGACCGTGTCTCCGGGATGCTTATCCGCAAGTATTCCTTTCAGTTCCTCCATCGAGGAAATATTTTGTCCTTCCATCGCGGTTATTACCGAATGGGCTTTTATTCCCGCATTCTCCGCCGCACCGCCTTCCGATACTTTCATTATCAGCACTCCGGATGGCAGATTATAGGATTCCTTTGCTTCGTCGCTGACCGTTGACGCTACGATGTCGAGGAATGCTCCCTGTGTATGGTTCTGCTCTTCCTTCGGGGCTTCCGGTTTCTCATTTCCCGCATTCCCCTCGTTTCCCGCAGGATTAAAGGGTGTCATGCCCCGGAAGAAATTCCCGGCGTCAAAACCCGGATTGTTATTCCCTTCGGGAGCCGGCTGCGGTACGGGATCCACGTTCTGTTCCGGAGCAGCCACTGCCGGTACTTCCTGACTGCTTTGGACTTTTGCCAATCCCTTCATATAGCCGGCGTTATATGCCGAATAACAAACGGCTGCACAGAGCGCTATGATCAGCAGTGCAAACAGCGGTTTTGGAACAGAAATATTGTTGTCACTTTTCTTATTTTCGATTTTTTCATTTTCATCCATATCTCGGTCCTCCTCTTTCCATTATTCAAAACGGTCTCTATAAAGCAGAATAATAAAAAATTGTGACGGAAATATGTTCAAATGATGTTCTTTTGGTGGATTCCGAAGGATCAGTGCTTTTTTCTCCAGGCGCCGCTTTCCTTAAAGCGCCCAAGCAGTTTTTTATCTATCTTTCCTTCATCCCCCATGGATTCCAGAACGGAAAAGGCTTTTTCCGGGGGCATCGGAGGCTTGTAAGGCCGGTCCTCCGCAGTAAGAGCATCATAAATATCTATTATCGTAAGCAGCCTGCTTTCAAAGGGCAGCTCCTTTTCCGTCAGACCCCAGGGGTACCCACTGCCATCCAGCAATTCATGATGGGATCCTGACCAGAAGGGAACCTTTTCATATTCCCCCTTAAAGTGCATTTTTCTTAACATATCAGCTGTAAAAGAAACATGCTTTTCTATCAGCTTCCTTTCACCGGAAGTAAGTGTCCCCTTCTGAACCGTTATCGCTGTCAGTTCTTCTTCATTAAGAAGCGGTATCTCTTTTCCTTCCGCATCAAGACAGGTGTTTTCTGCTGTCTTTTTCAGGACGGCAATTTTCTCATCATCAAGAAAGACAGCATTATTGGCGCTCTCGATCAGCTTCCACGCCTCCTCCATCTGCTCCCTTTTTCTGTCATGCTCATCCTTTTTGTCCGGCTCCTCATAGGCCCTCAGGCGCTCCATGAGGCAGCCGGTATCAATCCGGTTTTTGATGACATCCTTCCGTAATGACAGCCGGTCCGGCTTGTCCAGGATTTCCAGCGGTACAACCAGCTTTCCGATGTCATGCAGCCATACACTCATTAAAAAGGCTTCCTTATGCTCTTCCGTCATACGATCCGGAGACTCTGTCTCATCTAACCAGTTAAGGAAACGCTCCGCGTAGCGGACCATACTGCGGGTGTGGGTCGCATTGTATGCGCTGCGTTCTTCTATTGCATCAACCATTACCTGTACGAAGGAATTCAGAAGGTTCTTTACTTCCATCGTCAGGGTATGGTTATTTAAGATGACCGACGCAAGAGAGGTAAGTGCCGAAACCACCTCTTCATACTCCGGAGCAAAGGGTATTATATTTCCGTCTTGATCCAGGGAATTAATGAGCTGCAGAACGCCTGTGACCTTGTTTTTTTCATTGCTCATCGGGATCACAAGCATGGAACCGGTCCGGTATCCGTTCATCGCATCATACTTTTGGGCACCGGTAAAATCATACTCTGTCGAGTTGTAGATATCAGGGATATTGATCTTTTTATTGTCAATGGCTGCGCAGGCACATACGTGGGTGCGCTTCAGGGGAACAGGGGGAATGCCTATGCTGCTGTTCTGGTCGCTTATGGATGTTCCCTTTGACTTTGTAAAAACAGTATGAAAATGCAGGAAGCCATCGTCCTTTATATACACCGTACCGGCATCACAGTGGCAGATATCCATGGCTTCCAAAAGAATCTTCTTCATCAGGCGGTCAAAATCCTTTTCCGCACTGACATCAATGGCGATACGGATCATCCTGTCAAGGGAATAGAGATTCGCATCCGTCACAGCTCTATCACCTCTCCTTGTCTCGCATATAAGACTGCGTCACCGCCTCCGTTCTTTTCAATGACATCGGCTTCAAGACGTCTTAAGAATTCATCATCATGATTCGGGGCGTGATGGAAGAAACGTAATTTTTTTGCCCTGCTTCTTTTATAAATACTAAGTCCCGATGCTGCAGTGGAATGGCCGAACCCTTTACAGTTCGTGTACTCTTCATCGGTATACTGTGAATCAAAAATCAGGAGATCCGTGTCTCCGGCAAATTCTATCAGCTCCTTTGCTGCATCTTCGCTGTATTCAAAATCCGTTGCATATACAAAGGATGCACCGTTATATTCCAAACGATAGACCGTACTTCCTCCGGGATGATTTCCCTCCATGCCTCTCACTTTTACATCTCCCAGCATAAAAGGACATTCCAGATCGTGATATACGACCTCTGCCCGGTTATCCTCCATGAGGCAGGGCCAGGCCGGGGGAGAAAAGAGGCTGTCGATCTGCCCCTTGGCGGTAAGTCCGTTTCTGGTCCTTAAATATATATCCACTCTTTTTCCACTTATATAAAGACTGGGAAAAAAGGGAAGTCCTAAAAGATGATCCATATGTGAATGTGTGATCAATATGGAAATGTCCCCGGAATCCAAAGCCGGTGTATTAAGCATCCCTGTTCCGGCGTCAAGAAAAATATTCTGCCCGCCTGCTTCAACCAATACACAGGATGTCGCGCCTCCGAATTCCCGCACACGCTCGCCTTCTATGGGAATTGACCCCCTGACTCCCAAAATCGTTATACGCATATTATCTTTTCCTTTATTATTCATACTCTGTCACCATATCATCAGAAAACACTCTGAATATAAATCTTCTCTAAATATAAAAGGCACGCGGTTCTCTGTCAATTAATGCAGGGGGCAATGGTGTAAAATAGCGGATTTATGCTATACTGAGTTATAAGTATAGGCAGCTGCGGCCATATCCGCAGCGATCATGCAGGACAAAACAGGGTTGATTGAAATCACAGCCATGGGGAAAGCACTGAAAGACAAATATCATTATATTTGCAGGATATTGGCAGCCTTTATGCTGGTTGCTTTTTTTAGCGCTGCAATTAATGTCCTCTGCTTTGCAGAGATTTCCGGCTTATATGGTATAGGTGTTTCGAATTCTTCACAGTCAGCAAATCCCCTGTCTGTTAACGCCGTTGGCTGGATTAAGGACAGTACATACTTTCTCACCCATGTCGGAATCGGAAAAAATATTTCCGCCCGGTTTAATGGTCCGGATCTGGATATGGCAGCCAGCGGAGTAAGCGCAAATACCATCATTTCCTTAAAACATGAGAATGCCAGCGGCTACCTCATATACGAAAAAACCTTTGAACAGTTGGCAGCCGTCGGCGGCGGGGATGTAGTACTCAATGCCGGCAGCTATCTTGTTACGATAAAATATTCATCCGGCGGACATGATTATCAGGACACCGCTTCTTTTAGCGTTACGGATTCCTCATCAACTGCCGATCCCGTCATTTTATATGACGGAAAAAGCACCATTGCCGCATGGTACAGGGACAAAGTCATCATCAGCGCTGCCGGCTATACCGTGGCGGACAGCCAGAGCGGTCCCTTTGAGTCCTCCTATGTATTTAAGGGGGATTCTAAAAACGTTTCAAAAACCCTCTATTTCAAATCGGACAGTACCGGAACAATAAGGCAGAAAGCCGCCGGTCCCGTGAATTTCGATACAAAGGCGCCTGCCGGCTCCATAAAGATCAAGGATAAGAGCTGGAAAAATGTACAGACCGATAAAGAAATCTACGAGTACACCAATGAATCCAGAAAAGCTTCTATAGACGGAGAGGATGAGAGCAGCGGATCCGGTCTGGATAAAAAATACTACTATATCTCCACCAAGTCCTATGATTCCGAAAGCTCCGTAAAAGACCATGTGGGTACCCAGTGGAAAACCTACTCTTCAAAGGTATCCCTTAAGGAAAATAAGCTGAATTACGTCTATGCAAAGATCACGGATAAGGCCGGAAACGAAACCTACCTTTCTTCCGAGGGAATCTGGTATGACAGGAAAAATCCCGTGGTTTCAAGTGTGGCCGGCACGGCTTCTGACACCGGCGCTTCCGTTACGATAAAAGGAACCGACGGGGAGAGCGGAATAGCCAATTATTACTGCTCCATCGTAAAGAAGGGAGACAGCACTCCCAGTGCCGCCTCTCTGAAATCCGGCGGAAAAAAGAGCACGGACGGCGTATTTGATTTCTCGGGTCTCACTTCCGGAACAACCTACACGATCTATGCCGTAACAGAGGATAAAGCAGGAAACTTAAGCGCGGTGAAGACCGGGAAATTAACCGTCGGCGGCGAAGCAGCAAAGAAGAAACTGACATCTGCTTCATCGACAGGCGACAATGCTTCCGGTGGAAAGAGCACAAAATCCAAGACCTCGGGCAAGGACAGTGTGTCCGGTTCTTCTGCCAAAGTCAGCAACTCCAAAAAGTCCGGAGGCAGCGGCAGCGGCTCGAAAAAAACAGGCAGCAGCTCTAAGAAAACGGGCGGCAGCGGCAAGAAGACCGGCGGCAGCGGCAAGAAAACCACCTCCGGTAACGGTAAGGATAAGAGCACCAGCGGAAACAGTCTTTCAAAGAATGAAACAGACAGCCGTGACGCCAAGAAAACCGGCTCCTGGGACGGGCAGAAGGATACCAAAGCAGAAAAAAATAATAAGGATCCGAAAACAGACAATGTGGCAAAGAGCGACATTGAAGGAAAGGCCCAGAGATTAAAGGCTTCTGCAGAGAGTGCCGCAAACAAAAAGAGCGTCTCAAAAAATAAAGAAAACAAGCCTGTCAACATAGGCAGAATGCTTCTTGTCATGGCCTTTTTCATCGGGATAGCAGTCTTTGTATGGTTCCGCTTCAGGAAAGTAAATGATCAGTAGGTACTGAAGATACGTATTAGTTCCGCCTGGGACGCTGTTTTGTTAAAAAGCGCCAGCCTTAAAAGCACCGCGGCTTTCTGAGGCGACAGATCATTAGCCGCCACGGTGTTTCTGCAGAGTACAGAGTCCTGCGTTATCATTCCGTCGTATATCCTGGAACTTACCACCACAGGTATTTCAAGTTTATTTATAACGTCCATGAACTGCCGGCTGAACTCTCCCGCGCCGGCTCCGGCTATTATCATCCCCTCCGAATTACCGGCAGCATATTCCAGCAGTCCCGTATCCGCATCCACATAGAAATAAACGATCTGCACTCTGGGCAGGGTACAGTCCCGCTCCACATGGAATTCCGTCCTGACCGTATGGCTCTTAACCGGGAGATCATGGAACTCCACCTCATTATTTCTGATAACTCCGATGCTCCCCGATTCACCGGCGGAAACAGCCATTACATTATAGGTATTGACCTTTTTTACGGATCTGGCAGAAAAGATATTATTTGAGAAGAGAACCAGCACTCCTTTTCCGACACTTTTTTCACTGGCTGCAACGCAGATCGCCTGGTAAAGATTAAGGGGTCCGTCCGCAGACAGCGCAGTTGCAGGTCTCATTGAACCTGTGAGCACAACGCACTTCCCGGTTTTCACGGTCATATCCAAAAAATAAGCGGTCTCTTCCAGAGTATCCGTACCGTGGGTCACCACAAATCCGGCAATATCATCATCCGAAGCCATTTCATTTATCGTGCATGAAAGGGAGATCCAGATATCCGAAGTGATATCGTCCGAATTGACATTGCAGATCTGTATCGTTTCTATATCCGCCACATCAGACACAAAGGGAATATCCCCGAGGATATCGTCAACGGAAAGAGTTCCGGAAATATACCCGGTCTCCCTGCCTTTCTGGCCGGATCCGGCGATGGTTCCTCCGGTCGCCAGTATTATTACCTTTTTCCTTTTCTTTTCACCTGATGTTATCTTCATTTCTAAGCCCTGCCTGTATTATTCAGACGAAATCACATTATCATTTTTCATAAATATTATCAATCCCGGTTATCCCACGAAGAATAGCGGTCTCCGGCCCCCTCAGAACCGGCGATCCATGATACAATAGCTGTGATATGAAACTGATTTTTGCATCGGATTCCTTTAAAGGAACCATTTCAAGTGAAAAAACATCCGAGCTGCTGGATAAAGCGGCTCACGAGGTATTCGGGGACTGTGATACCGTAAGCATTCCTCTTGCCGACGGCGGCGAAGGTACCACAGATGCTGTTATTTCAGCCGTAAACGGCGAGCGGGTCAACGCAGAGGTACACGATCCGTTAATGAGAATGCGGCAGGCGTATTTCGGAAAAATAAACGATCATACCGCCATTATGGAAATGGCGCAGGCTTCCGGACTGCCCCTCATTCCCGAGGAAAAAAGAAACCCGCTGAATACCACGACCTTCGGAACGGGAGAATTATTAAAGGCTGTCCTGGACAGTGGGGCAGATGATATCTTCGTTGCGATCGGCGGTTCCGCCACAAATGACGGGGGAATGGGATTTGCTTGCGCCCTCGGCGCTAAATTTCTTGATAAAAACGGGAATACCCTGCAGGGAAGAGGCCTCGATCTGGAAAAGGCTGCCCATATTGATATCTCGGGGATCGATCCCCGGGCTTTGCGCGCGAAGATAACCGTATTATGTGATGTCACTAATCCTCTCTGCGGAGAAAACGGCGCCACCCTGGTCTTCGGAAAACAAAAGGGCGGATCGCCTGATATTCTGGAAAGACTGGAAAAGGGGATGCAAAATTACAGGGATGTTCTGATCCGCGAATTCGGACAGGATCCCGATATAATCCCGGGAAGCGGCGCAGCCGGAGGGCTTGGCGCAGCGCTCAGGATCTTTTTTAATGCAGAGATGAAATCCGGGATAGAAGCGGTTCTGGATATCACGGATTTTGATAAGAAGATTTCCGGCGCAGACTACATCATTACGGGCGAAGGTCAAAGCGACCGCTCCAGCGTACACGGCAAGGTATTATGCGGCGTGGGAGAACACGGGAAAAAAGCCGGTATCCCGGTTATTGCCCTATGCGGCAGTCTGGGTGATGGCTACGAGGAGCTGTACGATCACGGTATATCCTCATTTCTCACCTCGGTTGATGCCCCCATGGCTCCCGGAGAAGCATTCAGGCGGGCAGAAGAACTTTATTATAAAGCCGCTGTTCGGCTTTTTTCCCTGCTACGTGTCAGGAATTAAGCGGATTGAAAAAAGCGTTTTTCTTCTCTTTTATCCACTTGTCCAGAAAAGCCATCTGCTCCTCTGTATGGAACCAGTGCTCACCTCCGGTCATAACCGTAAGATCTGCCTGTATCCTTTCAGCAAATCCCTTCATCGTATCTATCGACACCAGATGATCCCCGGATCCGTACAAAATAGCTGTGGGTACTGTCCAGTTTACGGGATGTTCCCTGACATAGCAGAGATACTCCCATGAAAGGTCTTCCCCAAAATCGGTTTTTATTATCTTTTCCCGCTGCAGATCTTCCTCTGTTACCTTTGCCCATTTCATCATATCCATAATGAGCTTCACAAGATCCACCATGGGAGAGATGAAATACGCTCTTCTTATCTTTTCGCAGATATCAGCGTTCATTGAATAAAATGCGCCTATACTGTTGGCAATAAGGGTTATATCGTCATAGCTTTCCGCGAGACAGCTGACCGCTCTCTCAATTTCTTTATTGCTTTCCCAGGGGGCATCCGTCCTGTAATCCAGTCCGAAGACACAGCTGTCCGGGAAAAGAGCCCCGTAGTGCTTTGCTTCTTCTGCGTTGCCGCCCTTGCCATGTATATAAAGTACAGCTTTTTTCTTTATCTCCTTTTCAAGATCGATAAGATATACATCCGCTTCCTCACCCTGAAAAATGAAGCTACGTTCATAAACCCCGCCGGCTTTTTTTATGATCTTTACCGAGGGTTCGTTTGTTCTGTCCGCAGCAAGCTGCAGTTTATCAATTCCAAGCTTTGCGGCCCGGAGCATGATCTGGGAGAGCATCTCCGATGCATAACCCTTTCTTCTCTCAGAAGGTCTCACGCTGTATCCCGTATGGCCGCAGTCCTTCAGAATCCCAGTCAGCTCATGCCGGAGATCGATGATTCCCACGATCTTTTCTCCCTCATCCACTGCAAAATAGGTATCGCATACTGCCCAGTCCGGGGCTTTGGTTTCGGGTGAAGTGTTTTTCGTAACGAAGTCCAGCCATTCTTCGTAGGAATCCTTCATATCCAGGAACTCGCTACCGTTTATCACAGGCTCGCCGTTATCAAAAAATTCCTGCCGGAATGTAAGTGCTTCTGACTTATGTTCAATTTTTGGTTTTATTAATCTTAACATTTATCAACTGTCTCCTTATATGATCTGTAATGGATCTGAAGGTGGATTTCTTCATCGGAATGATCCTGCTCCACATTCGGATCCCCTGATAGGAATACAGGATCACATCCACGGTTTCGCGGACATCAACATCCTTGAATTCTCCGCTCTTTACGCCATAACGTATCAGATCGCCCCACTTTTTTTCTCCGATCTTAGTGAAACGATCCATCACATCTGAATCAACGGTTTCTGCATATTCATACATCGCAAGACTGAGAGAATCCTCCGGATGCTTCATTTCATCCTCCATAAGAGCAAGGGCGTTCTCTAAAATAGTGACCGCAGAAATTCCTTTTTTAATCTCTCCATCGAAATCCATTGCTTCCTTTTCATTTAACTTTTCCAGTATTGCTTCAAATAGCTGCTTTGTGCCCGGAAAATGGCTGTATAACCCGCCGCGGCTCATATTTGTAACTTCACAAACATCCTTCATTGTCATCTGCTTAAAACCCTTCTCTGCAAAAAGCCCGTATGAAAGTTTTAAGATCATTTCCCTGGTTTTTTCACTCTTTTTTGTCATAATTTTCAGCAGCTCCTTTTTCGACACCTATGTCGATTATGATTTTAGACACGCGTGTCGTTTTTGTCAACCCCCTTCCGCAAAAAAAGAGCCGGCACCTGTTACAGCACCGGCTCTGATTTCTGATATTTAATTGTTTTAGAACTTTTTACTGTTCCTTGAGCTTTGACCTTACCCAGGTGAAGGCAGGGATTACAAGTACCGGGATGCCGATGTAACCAACAACGGTTGTACCGGTCCTTAAGAGTGCTGTCATTCCCAGCGCTCCGCCGCTTCCTGCGATACCAAGCGCGATAACTGTGATCACAAAGCGTCTCAGCTGCACATTTCCGATAAATGAGAAAAGTGAATCAAAACGTATGCAGGCTGCATAGGAAAGACCCGCTGTACTGGAAAGAACTGCGAGAGTCATAAGGAGCACATATATTCCTGTGAGCCATTTGAATCCGAGATTTCTGAGGACATAAAGAACAGGAACATTTTCCACACCCTTTACGATATCTACCACATTTGAGTAGCTGTAAAGCATGAATGCAAGGGAGATCATCAGTATAACGGTTACAATGTAGCCCGCAGCAATTGCTTTCTTTGTGGCAGCCCGGTCTTCAAGGAGATCAGCTACTGACATAACATTGAAGACGATCGTGGACTGGAAGCAGCCATAGAGAATTCCGTCAAGCACTGCGGATACTATGGAAGGATCTTCAGCATTTACATTGTTGTTGGCAAGCGCACCGGGGAGGTCATACTGGCCGAATGCAAAGGACATGACCGTGATCAGGATAACCACAAATACGATGGCATACATCATATATTTTGATGAAAGTGACAGCAGCTTGGAGCCGTAGAGGCAGAGCAGCGCTGATACTACGATGGTAAAAGCAGCGCCTATGATGATAGGCACTCCCAGCTGTTTATTCAGAATAGTGTATTCTCCCGATACAGCAAGTCCGCCCGCGCACAGAAGCGTCATCAGGAAAGTGATATCATAAAGAATGCTCATGATAAAACCGCCCTTTTCGCCGAAGCAGGCCATGGCAAAGGGCTTGTATCCTCTGGCGTTGTGGCTTCTCGCATATTCTGTCATAAAGTACATGACTCCGCCTGTAACCAGCATGGCGATAAGAGGCATAAAGACCCCGACTATACCGTGCTTAACGTAATAAGTGGTGCTGAATGCGCCTGTGGCGAAGCCCGGTCCGAAATGTCCTCCAAGCCATACGGCGGCAACGCCAAGATAAGATGCTGCAAAAATACTCTTCTTTTTCATTGTTCTCCTCCTTATTCGTGGTCAAATGAAATTCTTGACACAACTTCGTTTTTCAGATCCTCTGCCATCTTAAGATGCAGGGGATGGGTGAGGTATGACTGCAGTTGTTCCGGACTGTCAAGCCTGATCTCTGCCATAATGTCAGCATTGGAATCGCGGTCCACCGTGTTCCTGTGAACCACCGGGTCATGCAGGAAATAAAGCTCCCTGTCCAGCGATACATAGGTATCTCGCACAGTCTTCTCAATGGAATCCAGGTCTGCGTTTTCTTTGAACTTCAGTAATACATAGTGTTTCATACACACCTCCTTTTTGATCTGCCGTAAAACAAAAAAGTCCTCGACAGAATGATCTTCTGTCAAGGACGAATAATTTACTATCCGCGGTGCCACCTTGATTCACGGTATGAACCGTACTCTCCGGGATACTATCATATCCCCGGCAACTAACGTATGCCCTACGTCATGGATACTCGGCAAAACCTTTCCCCATGCCCTCAGCGGCCCATATAAGGAGTTCTTTCTCTCCACGCATCCCTCATACCATCCGGCTCTCACCGTCCCGGACTCGCTATGGAATTTTTCCGGCGATAAGACACTTTTTCTTCCGCTTCATCGGTTTACTCTATTAAATTATTTCGCAGTATACTATCATTTTTTCTGTCTGTCAAATACTCCGGGGGTGGTCCGGGGGGACGGGGTTTACGGTTCATTGAAAATCCCGGCAACACCGAAAAGGATGCCGGGATAAATGATCGCATCAGTACACCGTGATATCGTGTGAAATAACATAATACCCGCCCTGCAGCTTTGTGGCATTACAGGAGACGTTTGCTGTGGTGCCGCCGATTTCCTTTAGAACCTTTTCCAGCACCCGGTTTTTTATTTCCGAATTATCATATGCTGTTTTGCACTCATCCATGATCTCTTCTCCTATCACCATGGAAAGGGTATGGTGTCCTTTTCCAAGCCGGACAATACTTTCATACAATTCGTCATAGTAAAGATTCATGTCACGGATGACATCTTTTTCCGAAAAACCGTATTCCTCAAGGGAAGACCCGTTTTCAGGCTCTGCCGGTTCTTCTTTTACCTCTTCAAGATTGCCGTATTTCGTGCCGTTACAGGGCGGAAGGTAAACGGACAGGCTTTTCCGTATGTGAGTACTGCCAAAATCCCGGTCTGTTTTATTAAACCAATCGTAAGTATAAGGTTCATCCGTACCTGTATCATCCCAGGTCACATCCACATTGTAATATTCCCCATCAAGCCTGATGATATTCCAGCCATGGGGTTCTCCGGCATAACCGGTACACAGGTAGCAGGGGATTCCCATCCGGGTCAGAATATAGGAAAAGGATCTTGCATATCCGGCGCAAACCGTACTATTCATGACAAGACCGCTGTATGCGCTCTGATCCAGGGGATTCCTCTTATATTCAAAAAGCTCTGACAGCCGGTTATGGACGTACTTTTCCTTTTCATAGTCGCTGCCGCCGGCTTCCGAAATAATCCTATCTGCAGCAGAAAGAAATTCCGACCGGGAAGCCTCTATGTTTTCAGCTGTATCATTATAAAAAAGATCAAGTTCAATGAAATCCCCGTTTTTCCGGTAGATCGTGCGGTATTCCGTATCAACCCAGAAGAGCTCCGGATGGTCATTAAAAACCGCTTCAAAAGCGCTGTCAATTCGTCTCCCTGTCATCAGCCTGTCAATGGATCTGAATGAAGGATTGAGCTCATTGATATTTGCGTAGATCTGGCGGTACAGAGCCTTTCCCCTGTCATCCAGCATGGCATAGTAGGGATAAAATTCCGGATCAAAAGAAAACTCATCCCCGGTGGGACCGGTTGAAAGCTCCTCTTCGATCCTGTCCGCTTCCTCGTCAGAAACCGTCTTCTCCTGTACTGTTATCTTTTCATATCCGGTTTTATCCGAAAGACCTTCCGGGACCTTTATGTCCGCTTCCGCAGGAGGAATATAGTCCATGGGAACAGCTGCGTCCACCCCGTCAGTATCAGCATCTTCCACGCTTTCTTCCATATCGTTCTGAACTGCAGCAGCACTTTCATCCGGGTTGTTAACCGGAGCGGATTCAGTACTGTCCACATCAGCCGAAACCACCTCGGGGGCTTTATTTAATTTATCCTTGAGAAAAGCAGCAAAATCGGGATTAACTGCATATAGAGAAATAACCGCCGTGAGCAGTGCAAGTAAGAGCATCAATATTCCGATAAAAAAGATCTGTAGTTTTTTCATTTGTCTATACCGGTTACCCGAAAACCAAATACACCCTATAAATACATTCTATTTGTGAAGAAGCGGGTTTTCTTCTTCCGGATGAAAATCCCGGCCATACCGAAAAGTACGCCGGGATGTACGAAAACCATATTTTCAGTCTATTATATCACGCAGCTTTTGCCTGTCACCTGAATTTTATATTAATACTGCCCCCTAAGTAAATGGTTGATTATACTGCCTCTATTGCCTGTCAATCCGGGAAATCCACGATATCCCATTTGCCCATTCCTACAAATTCAACCTTGACTCTTGTTCCGGGCTCCATCACTTTACCGATTGCATAATACTTAGCAACTATCTTTTTCCCGTCATTCAGAGTAACATTCCAGCAATTCATGTGGTAGTTTTCAAAGAATCCGGTCACCACTCCGTATTCATAACGGGGACGACTGCTGTTCTCTCCGCCTGCTGCATCAGCCATCATCTCATCACTAAGTTCTATATTCTTATTATCAGCCATTGTCTTATCCTCCTTTGGAAGTGATCTGCCTGTTTGAATACATATACGGCTTTATTTTGCAGAAGGGCACCGTAATGGTATATTCGGTCGGTTTTCATGTCTATCCGGCAAAACCCGGAATTACTTTTGTCATTTTCTATACCTTTATTGACCTGAAAATACGATTTTTGTACAATTCACCATATATAGTTTATGCAACGCAAATGATAGCGTCTCATAAATCCCGCTTCGCCGGACAGATTGCTGCGAAACCTGCTAAAGTCCGGTATTGAAACACTTGATGTATTTCAATACCTGTAGATATAAGGAGGCAGCAAGCTTTCATGATTACAATTGATTCAAAAATCCCGGAAATGAAGACCAGGAGGCTCAGCATCACTCACGGTGAGGATGTGTTTCTAAGAGCCAGAGATATGTATGCCGCCAATCCGCCGATTCGAAAACTGCCTTACTACCTTTTACACATGGAGCTCCTCATGCTTCTGGCCTTTGCCTTTGGCATCATGGACGATTTAAGCAATATCGGGCCGGCCCTGCTCGGTAAGCTGTTTGCGGTCTTTGTGATAACCCTTGGGATCTGCACCCTGTGGGCAATCGGCGAAAACAAGATCAAAGAGAAGAAGTGGAAATCAGTTAAGAAATAATAAAAGGAGAACGGCATGATCCGACTGTTTACGGAAGAAGAATGTACGGCCACGGCAAGGATGGGATTAACGCACAGTCCGTCCGTTTTTGACGAGGCCAGAGAATTTTATAAGTACAATGAAACCATGCGGAATGACTATATCCGGGTCACCAATGGGAAGGATAATAATACGATGTATTATCTGCATTGGGAAACCAATTACGGAAACTTTCATCCCGAGATGGTCTACATCAATGAATTTTGGGATTACACGATGGATGACCCCGGAATGGATTTTGAGCTCATCGAGCGCGGATCGGTATTTCTCATTGAGGAGTTTAATGAGTATTCGTTTTTCATTGCGAGGATGATCCGGTCGTATTTTCCGGATAAATTTATCTTCTTTCTGGACAAAAAAGCGTCGCTTTTTTTTGAGGAAAGCGACTGTCTTCATATTTTATCTTCCTATGCCGAGTTTTATAACAAATACCAGTTTTTCATAAGAAAGACCGTTATTCGGATCAACTCGGACAAGGAATTTTATTTTGACAGCAAGATCATGGTGGAAAAACGGTATTCCACAAACCATATCATGACCAGTATCTTCTGGTCCGCAAACCGGATCCGTTCCGGCGATCTGCATCCGGACAAGACCTTCTATCTCATCAAGAATAAGCTTGGCATGGAAGGCCTGGTGGACATGATCAAGTTCGCTCTGTTCCGGGCGGACATGGCAAAGCATAAAAAGGGAAGGCTCATTCCTGTGGTGGATCAGGGCGGCCCGGGAGATGCCAATCAGTTCGACGGCGGAAGCGGAGAAAACGTCTGGACCATGTTTTTCGAACAGCTGACGGATATCCCGATCGATGAGGTGTACAGAAGCAGAAACGTGATCCTTGCGCAGGAACGACAGCTGTATTTCAATCCTTACGTGCTCGAGCGGTTTTATTTTGCGGATTGGGCGGAGCTGTTTAGGAAATATCTCCGATTTAATAAATCGACCATGGAGTTTATCAGAAAGCTGGAAGATGAGATCACGCCGGAAAATCCGGGAAGGATCCTCGGCGTCGTCGGAAGAGGAACGGATTATAATTCCAGTCTGGTGGAAGGGTTCTTAGGGACGCCTCTGACCGGAGAAATGATCCTTGAAAAAACGGAGGGACTCGTAAAAGAACACGGCTTTGATACCGTCTTCCTTGCCACGGAGGATGCCCATGTGTTTGACGTATTTATGAACAGCCCGCTGAAGGATAAGATATACTTCGTTCCGCAGAACCGCATCGACTATGTCGATGAAAACAATAACGACAAATTTTTGGTGGACATCTATGCGCAGCGTGAGAGAGATAGTAAGTTCGAGACATTAAAGTATCTTACGATCCTTTATATTTTGTCCAAATGCAACGCTCTTGCCGCAACCGTTTCCTGCGGAGCCTATCTCTTCGCGGAAGCGTTAAATAACCACAAATATGAATTCTGCATTGCCTATGCGGACACAAATCAAAAGTGAAAAGGAGTTTGAGATGTTAAGTATTGAAACAAAAACAGAAAACGAAAAGGCGGTTGTTATTCTGGATGGAAGACTGGATACGTCTTCTGCTCCGGACCTTTCAAACGTGATGAATTCGCTCCCGGATACCGTGACGGATCTGACCTTCGACTGCGAAAAGCTGGAGTATATCTCCTCCGCCGGTATCCGCGTTGTATTGGCTGCAGTGATCGACATGAATGGTAAGGGCAGTAAAGTGAAGATGCTTCATCCTAATCAGGTAGTTATTAATATTCTGGAAATGACCAGATTGACTGAAGAAGTTACGATCGAATGAAGCAGGATAATACGAATACGGACGTCTTATATGAAAATGAAGTAAACGCAAACCGAATCATGGGAGTGGCGGTCTTCACGCTGGCGATCATGACCGCTATCGCCTGGATCCTGTCTGAGTTTGAGTTGTTCTATGTCTATCGCCTGGGACGATCGGACGCTATGTTTGGGATCTCGTTCATTATTCTTGCCGCCTCCGGGATCCTTTGCAAATACTTTAAATACAGAGGAAGCTGGGTCAAGTATTTCCTGATGACGGTGATGATCCTATCGCTTGCTGTTTTTGACATGATCTTTACTTATAATGTTCCGATGGTCAGTGTGATCCCCGTTATTCTTTCCAGCAGATATTTTTCAGGAAAATACACAGTTCTGATCTCTCTTATTTCTTTTGTGATATTTTTCATTTCAGCAATCCTTGGCGTGTATTGGGGAGCGATCGATCTGAATAATCTTACTCTTACAGCGGGATCCGTCATCTCGCTCGGAGAAAATACATGGCTGTCGGATGCTGTGGAAACGGGGCTTGTAGAGTATGATAAGACATTGGTACTAAAGAACACGCTGCTTTACAGCTATACGACGAAACTGATGCAGTCTCTCATTATAGCCGCGGTCTGTATTGCCATGTCGATCCAGGGGAGGAGGCTGATCTTCAAACAGAAGAACCTGTCGGAACAAAGCGCCCGGGTCAGCGCGGAGCTTACCATGGCCACAAAGATCCAGATGGATATGGTCCCGAACAAGTTTCCCGCATTTCCGGATCGCACGGAGTTTGCTCTTCACGCTTCCATGACCCCGGCCAGAGAGGTGGGGGGAGATTTTTATGATTTCTTTTTCGTCGACCCGGATCATCTGTGCCTGGTTATCGCGGACGTCTCCGGTAAGGGAATACCGGCCGCGATGTTTATGATGCTGTCCAAAAACGTTCTTGCGAATAATGCCATGTCGGGGAAAGCCCCGTCGCAGATCCTGGAGGCTGCCAACAACGTCTTATGCGTCAATAATCGCGAGCACATGTTTGTTACGGTATGGCTTGGGATCCTGGAGCTTTCCACAGGGAAGCTCACTGCGTCCAATGCAGGGCATGAGTGTCCTGCCTTGATGCATGCGGATGGGAACTACGAATTGTTCAATGATGAACACGGATTTCTCCTTGGCGCCTTACCGGGAAAGAAGTTTGCAGACTATGAGCTTGAGCTGAAGAAAGGATCCAAGATATTTCTTTACACAGACGGTGTTGTGGAGGCTACAGACGCCAATGAGGAGCTGTTTGGCGATGACCGCATGATCAATGCCCTGAACACTGCGAAAAGCGCCTCTCCGGAAGAAACTCTGGTCATCGTGCGAAAGGCGGTGGATGCCTTTGTGATGGAAGCCGAGCAGTTTGATGATCTGACCATGCTGTGCCTTGAATATACGGGCTAAGACGACACTTTCACCGTTATCTTGTATTTCTTGTTCAGGTACCGGTAACGGACTTTGATGCTGTCCGTCTGCCTTGGATCTATGTAGAGATTGTTGCCTGAGATCGTGGCCTGGGCGTACTTCTGCTTACGGATGGTGAGTTCTCCGGCATCTATGTCCGTGCCGAAAAGATCCTTTATGGTCTTAACCACTTTTCTGCCGCCTTTACTCATGTGCTTTGCATTTTCCCTGGCTTTCGGTTTCTGGACTATAAAAGTGATGGTGTAGGTTACTCCGTCCTCCATTGTAAGGGTAAGGCTTCCGTCCCTCTTGCAGGTGATCTTCGGTTTCAAAGTCTTCTTATTAACCCTGACCTTTATCCCGCCGGTGGTCTTTACTGCCTTCCTGTCCTTCAGCTTTTTCCTGGTGGTGAACTTACTGCCCTTTATGACTGTC
>JAIKXV010000090.1 GCA_024683935.1 Lachnospiraceae bacterium
CATCATGTAGTGGTAGTTCCTTGCTATGACAAACATTATCAGAGCACCGATGATGAGACCGATAGTACTGCCTAACGGTCCCGCACTGGACAGATCGGAATTACCCGTAACAATAAAAGAGCCCCAGCCAATGGCTGTACCGATGGATATAGCCCAGATCCCAAGGGGAGAGATGTATCTCTCCAGACCTTTTCCGTTCATACCGTTGGAAGCTTTTTCATACATATGATCATCTCCCTTGACCCTATATTATACCTCTTTAAGACTCTTTACGGCAATAATCTGTTGGGATATAATACTTCGTTATGAATAAGAAACGTTCAAAGATCATAAGCTCGCTGCTGCTACTTCTGACCTCCCTGATCTGGGGAAGCGCCTTTGTGGCACAGAGTGTTGGTACGGAATATACAGGCCCCTGGACCTTTGTGTTCAGCCGCTATGTGCTGTCCACCCTTGTCCTTATCCCTGTTACCATACTCACGAATAAAGCAGCTCACAATGACAATACAGAAGCAGAGAACCGTTCTTCCGTAAAAAACTATATTACAGGCGGCCTCTGCTGCGGACTCTTTCTGGGTCTTGCAAGCATAGCCCAGCAGGCTGGGATCGAATATACCACTGCGGGAAAAGCCGGATTTATCACAACGCTCTACGTGGTGCTGGTTCCATTGATCAGTCTGTTCTTCGGAAAAAAAGCCGGTAAAAAGGTGTGGTTCTGTGCCTTTCTCGGTTTATGCGGACTGTACCTTATCAGCGTTAAAGAAGGCTTTTCCATCGAAAAGGGTGATGCCCTGGTAATGCTCTGCGCCCTGCTTTTCTCCTTCCAGATACTCTGTGTTGACCACTTTTCCGCTAAGGTAAAAAACGTGGTAGTCCTTTCCAATATACAGTTTTTTGTATCAACCCTTATAGGATTTACGGGAATGCTGATTTTTGAAAGGCCCACTCCGGAGGGGATCATTAAATGCGCGGTACCGATCCTCTATGCCGGTATCCTTTCAGGTGCCGCCGGATATACATTGCAGATGGTCGCACAAAAAAACACAGATCCCTCTGTCGCCTCACTTATCATGAGCATGGAATCTGTGTTTGCCGCCCTGACCGGATGGCTTATCCTCGGCCAGAGCCTTTCACCCCGCGAGCTTACGGGGTGTATCGTTCTGTTTACCGCAGTGATCCTCTCGGAGCTGCCGGATACCGTTTTACCGTCCTTTAAGCGCCATACGGACTGAACCCTTGGGGTCGGTTATAAGCAGCTTTACAAGCCATATCACAAGCGCCAGCGCAACAACCGAAAGCCCGAGGAAGGAATCATTCAGCATATCCTCAACCGCTGGAGTAAAATACTCCATTCCTGCTTCCGCATATTCAAAAAGGGCATCCACAAGCCACATGATGGAAGCACCCCAGAAAAGGAAGCACAGGGTCTCAAGCTGCATCTCGTTATTTTTCCTGTTATACCAGAGAACTGTGGCGATGACCGCCGCAAAAACCGTAATGAGTAATGTCATGCTTCCTGCCTCCCTTCACCTGCCTTACGGCTCACTATCACATCAGCTGCCTTGCACATCACAAGCCATACAGCCGTAATGAGAAGTGCCATGCATACTCCTACCGTAGACATCTCATGAAGCATCTCCGCAGTATCCGAAGCGTCGCTCATGGCAGTTAAAAACGGGAACCAGGGAACAACCTCCCCATGCCAGATATGCTCGAATAAAAGGAGCACTGCTCCTCCAACAAGCATGTCTGTGAGCCACTTAAGCTTTCTGCTTAAGGGAATATGCACTTCCTTTTCCTCTGAAACCGCAGCGCTGCTGCTTTCAGAAGTTTCCTTTTTTTCCACAGCCTTTTCTACTGCAGCCACAACAACAGCCTCTGCCGCCGATACCAAAAAACAAGCCATTCTAAAACCCTCCTTCTGTTTTTTCCTTAATAGTTTTAAATTTATTCATCTTCTTTGTCAAGAAGTTTATACCTGCACTTTTCCTGTCAGGAAGAAGTTTCTTAAATTCTGGAGAAGCTCCTCACGTTCTATGGTCTTAAGGAGATAACCTTCGGGCTTTAATGCCACGACCTGCATAACGCTTTCCTTATCACCCTTTCCGGTGAGGAATATTACAGGAATGGATTTCGTTTCCTCTTCGCTTCTGAGCATTTCCAGAACCTGCGGGCCGCTGGTGACAGGCATCTCATGGTCCAGGAGAATAAGATCCACCTTGTTCTTCGCAAGCCACTTAATTGCCTGCAGCCCGGAATTTTCCTTTGAAACCCTGTAGTCATCATTAAGCCACTCCCTTACATGTCCCATGTAGGTGGGATCGTCATCCACGATAAGGATACTCTTCTTATATTCCCCTGCCTCGATCTTTCCGAAAAGATCCGAGACCGTTTTTACATATTCTTCATTATTCAGAGGCCGGTTAAATGTCCTGTAGATCAGATTCCCAGGCATATTGTCTATTACCGCCCGGGTATCCACCGCATCCCCGATAAGGATAAACTGCCGGCCCTCATCCGTCATCTTGTCCACCAGAAATCTTATGATATCGTGGGGTATATTTTCATCGGCTTCCATATAGTAGGTCAGAAGGGCATCTTCATTCTCAGAAAGAACTTTATTAATATCATTAACGCCCGCTTTTACGAAGGACGCATCTATCCCGCCCTCCTTCAGTTTCTTAAGAAGCACCCTGATCAGAAAGCTCTCTTTATCTCCGACAACAAATACCTTTTTTTCTCCCATGGCTGTTCCTTCCGATTATTTCCCGGCAATCAGTTCTTCTATCCCGTCCCAGTCAAGGACCTTAAGCTTCTTTTCGATCGCATCGAACATGGTCCTGTCCTCATCCGGCAGACGGAACTCCCCTACATGTGATAATAACATTTCAACGGCATCATAGTCCATATGCGGAATAAATTCCTTTAACGCCGCATAAGCTTCCTTAAGTTCCTCAGGGGACATAAGCTCCTTTTCCCCGTCTTCCCCGGAAAGCCTTTTCAGTTTATCCTTATATTCCCTGTACAGCTTCAGAAGTTCAGCTGTATTATCATCAATAAACCCGGTGTCTCCGCTCTTTCCCGCGTCTTCAAGAAGTCTTGCCTTTTCCGAGAGAACAGACGCTCCGATTATCCTTGCGGAGCTCTTAAGAGCATGTACCTTTATGGTATACAGATCGATATTCCCGTCTTCATGGGCTTTTTCTATGGTATCCGCATTATCCGTCAAAGTACCGTTAAAGGTTTTTATCGATTTGATAAAGGCATCTGCACCCCCGCAGAACTTTATTCCCTCCGTAACGGAGATCCCTTCGGTTTCACTGAGCCAATTCATTTCCTCCGGCAGTTTTTCTTCGCCTGAAGATGCATCGTTTTCTTCCGGCTTCATAAGGATATCTTCAGGCAGATACTTCCTTATGGTCTTTTCCATCTTATCGGCTTCCACCGGCTTTGCGAGATAATCCTGAAAGCCAGCTTCCCTGTAAAAATCCTTTCCGCTGGTGGCGGCATTTGCTGTCAGGGCTATCACAGGCAGATCAGGGAAATCCTTTCTTATCTCCGCGCAGGTCTGTAAGCCGTCCATTTCCGGCATCATGTGGTCAAGCAGCACGAGATGATAATCTTCCTCCTTAAGCTTCTTCAGGCATTCCCTGCCGCTAAGGGCCGTGCTGAGCTTAAGCTTTGTCCGCTTTAAAAGTCCCTTTATCACCTGCAGGTTCATCTCGTTGTCGTCAACCACCAGCACCTTTCCCTCAGGAGCTATGAATTCCGGCAGGTACTTATTCTTCCCGCCGGCCGCATCGTTTTCCGTAAACGGTCCTATACCTTCGGGATCGATCACCTCCTGCTCCACACGGAAGCTGAAGGTAGAGCCTTCACCGTATACGCTGTCGCACTTAAGTTCTCCGCCCATCAAGGCTACGAACTGTCTTGAGATATCAAGCCCCAGTCCGGTTCCCTGCACGGCACTGTTTCTCTCTTCATCCAGTCTTTCAAAGGCAGAAAAGAGCTTTTCCATATCCTCCGGCTTTATTCCTATCCCGCTGTCCTTTACAGCAAAATAAACCGTGCATTTTTCTTCTGTTTTGTCCTCAACCTTTACAATGAGCTTAAAGCCGCCTTTTTCAGTATATTTAACGGCGTTGGTAAGCAGATTTAATACGACCTGCTTGATCTTGCCCGCGTCACCACGGAGTTTTCCCGGAAGACTTTCATCGATATCCGTTTCAAAGGTCAGGTCCTTTTCATTGCTCCGTACCCTTATCATGGTGGTAATGGATCTTAAAAACTCAAGGGTATCATAATTCTGGGAGACCAGATTCATCTTCCCGGACTCTATCTTTGAAAGATCAAGGACATCATTGACAAGTCCCAGAAGGAGCTCCGATGCCCTTTTGATATTCTTCGCATAACCAGTTACACTCTTTACATACTCAGGGGAAACGTTCTCCGCATCCTCCCTAAGGATCATCTCGTCCATGCCCATTATAGTATTGATGGGAGTCCTGATCTCATGGGACATGTTTGCAAGGAACCTGGACTTTGCACTGTTTGCCCTGTCGGCCTCATCCTTTGCTATCCTTATCTCCTCATACTGCCTGCGGATAATAGTGCTCTGCATGAACCGCCAAACAAGGAAACCTACAAGCAGCGCTCCGAGAAGGATCAGAATAAGCTTAACCGCAAGAAGCTCCATCAGCCTCGGTTTTTTGTAAATGTGAAAAACCTCATCCCTTAATACCGAATCATCATAATTATTAAGCATCTGGATATGCAGGTCATAATGGCCGTAAGGAAGATTGGTATACTCGAGATACCCGAGGCTCCGCTGGAACGAGGTCATTCCCCCGTCACCGGTTCCCTCAAGAAATACCCGGATAGTGGGATTTGAAAGTGTAAAATTAAGTATGGCTGTCTTTATCTGGATACGTCCTTTTGTGGAAGGCAATGTGTATAATCCGTTTTTGTCGGGAATGATCTCTTTATCATCACAGAGGATATATTCGACATCAATATTACAATCCTTAGCCACGTAGTCGTATGCCCTTGTATCTATCTCGCGCACCCCGTCACTGCAGCATAAGAGAAGGCGCTTGCCGGAGTCAAGGGCGAGATTCCAGGAATTGGCTGTAAGCGTGGTATTAAAACCCCTGGTGTAATCCAGAAGGTTGTAACGGTAATTTCCGTCCTCTATCAGATCCTGCAGGTTTACTACATATATTCCTGCGCTGGAAGACACCCATGCCATATCGTCCTCAGAAATAAAGATATCGTAATTATTGCTGTACGGGAAATTCTTAAGCTTCCTGATCCCGCTCCCGTCATCATAATAGATCGCATTGCTGGCCACGTAGAAATAAGTATTCTGATAAGGAACGATCCTCAGGATGACCGGGGTTTCCAATCCTTCCTTTTCTCCGATATTATCTACTACCTTATCATTCTCCACCACATAGATGCCGCCGCCGTCGCTTCCCAGAAGAAGCCTTCCCCTGCTGTCCTCAACCATGGTAAGTATCTGGGGAGTTTCAAGTCCGTCATCCTGTCCCAGGGTTTTTGTGACCTTACCGTCTTCGATAAAATTCAGTCCGGTATTGCTGGCCACAACTATCCTTCCGTCCGACAGCTCCATGCTGTAACGGAATCTTCCTCCGAGAGTTCTCTTCGACTCGTTGAATACGGACACCTTTCCGTTTTTATCTATGCGGTAAAGACCCATCTGCCCATAGGTGGAGAGCCAGAGATTTCCCTTTGAATCGGCATTGATATGCCTGATCCTTACTCCGTCAAATTCAGACAGATAATCATGATCCACGGGCTTCAGTGTGTCCTTATTTACAACACTGAGACCGTTGTCCTTGCCGATATAGATCTCGTCTCCCAGGATCTCCAGGGAATTGACCACACTTTCGTCTATTTCCGCTTTAACAAATACATCCAGGAAGGGATTGGGGGAAAGCTTCAGAATACCCTGCTTATTTGAAACGAACCAGATATTTCCCTGATAATCCTTTGTGACCTGGCACACGGAGCTTTCAAATCCGTTCTGCGTAAGCCGGCAGATACTTCCGGTCTTTTCTTCTATGACACCCATCCCGTTTTCGGCCCCGAAGAAATACTCGTCAGTCTCACTGTCATAAAACAGAGAGGTGAAATAGATACAGTCCTTTGTATCATAACGGTCTATCCGTTCTATCCCCTTATCTGTGATCTTCAGCTTATCTATGAACGAACCGGAGGAACCGGCCAGAACAGTCCCGGTATCCTTTAATACCGTACAGGTATAATCAACACCGGGCATATCGCATTCCATGGAAGCGATCACTTCATCATCCTTTATGAGAAACAGGGTTCCGCTGTTGGTGACACCGGAAACAAGCCCTCCCGAACGGCTTAATGAACGTACGCCTATATCCGTGATATCTCCGGAAATTCCCCTTATCTCCCCGTCAGATTCTATTATTGACAATCCGGCAACAGTTCCCACAAAGATGCAGCCCTTATCATCCTCGGAAAGAGCCCGGATACTGTCGGACGCCAGTCCGTCTTTTTTTGTGTAAAACGACATTTCCCTTATTGCGGGATCATAGCAGGCAAGGCCTGTTTCATTTGTCCCTATCCACAGCCTGCCGAGACTGTCAATGAAAAGGGTCATTACGCTGTTTATACCGAAATCGGCAGCAACTCTCTCAAATGCCACGCCGTCAAATCTGTAAAGTCCG